>JACZRM010000091.1 GCA_022576105.1 Chloroflexota bacterium
GGGATCGGCCGGCTGATAGGCTACCTTTCTGTCCTCGAATAATTCCATCTGAAATGCTCCATCAATCCTGAAGGTTAGCTGACAACGTCATTGAGATTGAGCCACATTATGCAGCGGAGGATGCCGTCAAGGTTCCCGGCTCCGCCTCGCCATCCCGTGCCAGAACCGTCTGTCGCCCACCCAGCCAGAAGCCGCAAATCCCCCACACCAAGGCCAGCGGCACCGCGGTGAAGGCAATTCCAGCCATGCTCAAGCCCAGCCAGCCCATGAGGAGATAAGACCACGCTCCGACCTGGTCACCCACTCGATAGACGAAGGTGTCGATAAGGCTCTTGGCCTTGTATTTGTCCTCACGACTCACCACGGTATAGAGGGTTTCCCGAGCCGGCCGCGCCACCGCGAAATTGCCGGCCCGCCGAAGCACCTGAAAGACCACCAACACGGCCAGGATGGGAAAAAACCCCAGCGCTGCAAACCCGATCACGCACACGGCGGGCAGCAGGGTCAAAGTCAGGGCCACTCCCAGCAGCCGGATCAGGCGGCCCGTCAGGAACATCTGTGTCAGGAGAGTCAACGCATTGACCACGAAGTCGATTCGGGCGAAAAAAGCGGTTCGAACGGCCCGATCCGTGAAGGCCTGATCCACCAGATCGGCCTGCTCGAAATAGAGAAGGGTTGCCGCAATGGTATACAGCAACATATAGGAGCAGATGCCCAGCAAATACCCGGACCGAAGGATGTGTGGAATGGCGGCCAGGATTCCTCCCCCAATAGGGGCTTCCTCACTGTCCTGTGTTCCGGCTCGGGTGGCCGGGGCCGATCCAACCGAGTCTCCGGAAAGGCCACCCAGGCACTGCACCCCGATTTCCAGCAGTACGATGGAGACAATCAAAAGCTGTTCCGGACCCAGGGTCTCGGCAAGTGTGGCTGTGATGCCGGCTCCCACCAGCCCGCCCAGCGTCCCTCCGGCCCCAATGAACCCGAACAGTCGCTTACTCTGGCTGGTCCGGAAAATGTCGGCCATCCCGGCCCAGCGATTAGGGCTGAGCGACCGGGGCATCCTGCGCGATGGCATGAAGGCGGACATTGTCATGTTCGACCCGCAGCGGGTTGCGGCCAAGGCGACCTTTGACGAACCCAAGCAGTACCCGGAGGGCATCGACTATGTGATGGTCAACGGCAAACTGGTCATCGACAATGGGGTGCACACTGGGGCCATGTCGGGGCGGGCGCTGCGGAGCCGATAAGGCGTTGTTGGCAACGCATTCTGACACCAGATAAACGTTGGTGCTGAGCCGGTCGAAGGATGAACAAATTGGACCTCACCCCCGGCCCCTCTCCCATTTTGGGAGAGGGGTGGCCGAGTTGTAAACGAGGTCGAGGTGAGGGAGTCAAACCCCGTTCGTGCTGAGCTTGTCGAAGTACGAGCAGCGCCGGAACCGGGCCCGGTGGCTACCGCCCCTTCCACACCGGCGCCCGCTTCTCGGCGAAGGCCTTGACCCCTTCGGCGGCATCCTCGGTGTGCAAGATAACGTCGCGCTTGTTCTGAGCGTAGGCCACCCGCCGCTCCAGGTCCATGGACGCCCCCATCATGGACGACTCTTTAATCGCAGCTATGGACAACGGCGCGTTGGCCACAAACTTCTGGGCGAATTCCACCGCGCGGGGCATCACTTCTTCCGGCGCGACTACGTGGTTGACCAGCATCAATTCGTGGGCGCGTTTGGCGTCAATGAAGTCCCCGGTGAACAGTATTTCAAAGGCGATGTTCTTGGGCAGTATCTGGGCCAACAGGGCCGGGCCGCTCACCGAAGAGATTCCCCGCTTGACCTGGGGCCAGCCGAACTGGGCTTCGCTGGAAGCGATGCGGATGTCGCTGCCCAGGGCCAGACCGCAGCCTTGGGCCAGGCAGATGCCGTTGATCGCCGCGATAATTGGCTTCCAGATGTTGGCCTGCACCACATACAAATCGCCGGTGCTGGGGCCTTCATTGGCTCGGGCGCTGGCCATGGCGATCAGGTCGTGACCGGTGGAGAAGGCCCGGCCGTTGCCGGTAACGATGGCGCAGCGCACCTCCGGATTGTTCTTTACGTCCTGGAACGAGTCCCACAGTATCTGGCGCATCTCCGGGTTGATGGCGTTCAATTTTTCCGGTCGGTTCAGGGTAATGTAGGCGATCCCATCCTTAATTTCATACAATGCTTCTGGTTCTGGCAAAGTGTACCTCCTTAGGATATGGCTTTCAGACTTACGTCAGCGTGGGCGACAATAAATTCCCCGTCGACCGGAATTTCATCTCCTTCTTCAAGAATACCTTCGATATGCAGGGCTATGGCTTCCGCGACGTTCCTCTGAGCCTCCTCAAAGGTGTCTCCCGCGGAAAAACATCCAGGCAACGCCGGCACCATGGTCCAGTAGCCCTGGTCGTTTGGCGACTTGGAAACCAACACTGTAAATCTCATACATTGTTCCTCCTACAGAAGCTCAAAGAATCTTTCTCTGGAAATGCTAGCTTGAGCAAGTATGTTCAGTAGGGTTCTTCGGTCAATGTCACCCCGGCTGTGAACCGGCACCGTCACTCTGCCTGGTTTATTGTCATGTTTGAGTTGAAGATGTCCACCAGAACTTGCCACCTGCTGCCAACCGTCTCTTCGCAGTACCTGTATCATTTACCGCGCAGTAACCGATGGAAGTCTCCTGCTCAATGTTTAGATTGACCTCGATTCATGTTATTTTCAGATAATACGTGATCCGGTGGGCTTGGTGCCAATCACCCCGTCTTGCTCCAATTGAGCGATCTCAAGGTCGGTCATACCCAATAACTGGCTGTATATCTGGTGGTTGTGCTGCCCCAACGTGGGCGATGCCCAGTGTACCTGTCCCGGAGTCTCCGACATCCTCCAGGCAAATCCCGGGTACCATTTGGGCCCTACCTGCGGATGAGTAACCTGGTTGAAGGTATGCCGGTCCTTGTAGTGCGGGTTTTCCAGTAAATCCGGCCCCCGCAGCACCGGCCCGCTGGGGATACCCGACTGCTGTAGCTGGTCGACTATCGCAAACATTTCCCGATCGATGGTCCAGGCGCTGATAATTTGGTCCAGTTCGTCCTGGTTTTGAAGCCGGTCGGATACGGCTGTGAATCGGGCATCACCGGCCAGCCCGGGGTGACCGATGACCTGGGTCAACGCTTCCCATTCCTCGTGGGTTGTCGCCGCGATGGTTACCCATCGGTCTTCGCCCTGGCATCGGTAGCTGTTGTGCGGCGCAAAGTGGGGCGAGCGATTGCCCCGACGTTCCGGTTCCTCTCCGGTCATCTGGTAGGCCAGCAGATCGCCGCCGATTAACGCCACCGCCGATTCCTGCTGAGATACGTCAATGAACATTCCTTTACCGGTGCGTTTGCGGTAGCGCAGGGCCGCCAACACCACTCCGGCGGCATGGGAGCCGGTGATGGGGTCGCCGTGATTGATGCCCGACTTCATTGGGCCTTCGTCCCGGTAACCGGTCATGTGGGCCATGCCGGAAAGCTGCTCCTGGCCGATGCCGTAGGCGACGTATCCCTGCCAGGGGCCGCTGTTGCCGAAGGCGGGCATGGAAACGTAAATTATATCCGGTCTGATCTGCTTCAATACTTCGTAGGTATAACCCAGCCGCTCTAAACTGCCCTGCCGGAAATTCTCCACCACCACGTCGCTGATGGACACCAGCTGCTCAAACACGTTGCGCCCGGCCTCATGGGTCAGCTCCAGGGTGATACCGTACTTGCTCATGTGCAGGCAGTTGAACCATCCGTTGCGGTTCCACGGTTCTTCGCCCGGGTCAGCGTCGGGATAGGCGGCAATGCCCGGCGCCGGAGTTACCGGTCCCCGGTGGGAGTCATAAACCCGCAGCGACTCCATTTTTACCACCTCGGCTCCCATGTCGGCCAGCAGTTTGGTGCAGTAAGGCCCAGCCCAAATGCGGGAAAGGTCCAGGATGCGGTAATTCTTCAGGGGTTGGACCGCGGCCACCTAGATAACTCCTTGGGACTGCATGGTTTCCAAGTCTGCCTCCGAGTATCCCAGCCTGCCGCCCAAGACCTCCCGGTTATGCTCGCCCAGCAGCGGTGCTCGCCGGTAGACCCAGGTTTCAACCGGCGCGTGGGGGCTGATGGGAGGGCCGGGGTACTTGAGCTTCCCAGCTACCGGATGGTCCAACTCGACAAAGTATTTCCGGGCTTCCAGTTGCTCCATCTCCAGTAAGTCCTGCATCGTCGAGACAAATGAGAACCCCAGACCGTGTTCCTGTCCGGCTTTGAAAATGTCCACCTTCTCGTTATCCAGGAGCCAGGGCAGCATCAACGCGTCAACCTCGTCGGCGTAGAGCAGACGCCCTTGTCGGGAGGCGTATTTGGGGTCGGCCAGCTCTTCCCGCTCCATAATGTTGGCCACTTGCGGCCAGTTCTGGTCCGGCCCGGCAATGATACCCACGTAGCCATCGGCGCAGGGGTAGATGCCCCAGGCGGCGCGGCCGTATCCCCGGTTGCCCACCCGCGAATACTCTTGTCCCGAGTAGCTGTACTGCATCATGGCGTTTTCCAGCACATTGGTGGCGTACTCGGCAATGGACAGGTCAATCTGCTGTCCCACTCCGGTATCCTCGGCGTAGATCAGCCCGGTCATGCAGGCGACAAAGGCGTTCTGGCCAGCCCCAAGCTGGGCCAGCGGAGCGCCCTCCTTCAATGGTTCCTGCTCCGGCTCGCCGGTGATGTTCATCAGCCCCCCGGCGGCGTAGAGGTTCAATTCGGTGGCCTTCCAGTCACGGTAGGGGCCGGTCTGCCCATAGTTGGAGATTGAGGTCATTACCAGGGCTGGGTTTTCTTTCTGTAAGTCCTGGTAGCTCAGACCCAAGCGCTCCATTACGCCGGGGGCGAAATTCTCTACTAGAATGTCCGCCGATTTGACCAGCTTCAGCAGAATTTCCTGTCCCTGCTTGGATTTCAGGTCCAGGGTGACGCTCTGTTTCGATGTATTTAGATACAGGAACCAGGCGCCTGCTTCCAGATGGGAGTCTCCTTCGGAGAAGGGGCCAAAGTGCCGCATCGGATCGCCGCTGCCCGGCCGTTCGATTTTGACCACGTCAGCCCCCAGGGTGGCCAGCAGTTTGGTGCAATAGGGGCCGGAGAGATAGTGGGTAAGGTCAACAACCTTCACCCCTTCCAGAAGACCTGCCATGGTTAACAAAAGTCCTGATGATTGCGAGATACGTCGCGTCTAAATTCGTGGCTATTGTGTCATTGGCCCTGGGGAATTACAAGGGGTTGAACGTTCCGGCGGGGTCGTCCTGGGTGATAATTATCCGGTGCGGTAGGTGCGGCCACTTTTGAAGCCGCACGACGTTTGGCTTACGATCAGGGTGTGTTGTACTCATATAACGTCGCGAAACAGCTCGGCAAGCTCGGTCTGAGAGGAATCGTATCCCGCCCGGCCGCCCATCGCAATCGTCGTCTCGTGTTGGCCATGATGCTGACTTCAGGACTATTGACAGTTGCCTGTGGGGTATTAACGTTGGAGCCTACCCCAGCAGCGTCGCCGGCGAAGTCGCCAGAATCCCCCGACGTTCCGATAAACATTGTGCCAGCTTCTGTTGCTCCAGCCTCGACTGAACCCACGTCAAGTCCCAGGTCGTCGGATGGGCCTGCCTTGAACGATTATTCCGGCGACAATGCTGGCCAGCAGCTCCGATCCCAAGCTCTGGAACGACACCTGGTGGCAGGGGGAGGAAGCGTCGAGCTGCTTAGAGTGGAGCAAGGGCAGGGACGCATCGTCAGCTTCAACGTCATTCTCGGTAGCGGCGCCGCTGCCAAGGCCAGCCTGGAGCATTCCAGAATCAGAATCTATGTTGATGGCCGGGACGAGCCGGTGACCGACCTGGAGTTGGTGGATTTCTTCTTCACCCGTGGATTCGCACCCGGCGAGGGTGATCCCACCCGATGGTTGAGCGAGCGGGTGGGCGTTTCCAGTTACTATTTGCGGACTGGAGACCCCTTCCCCCTTGGCAGAGTTGGGTATTATCGCTTCGTTGACATCCCCTTCATGCAGTCGGTGTTGGTGGTACTGGAAAATGGGGATGCCGCACATACGGCACAAGTTTTCAGTCAGGTGGAGTATCTAATCGGGATAGCCAGCGATTCGCAGGAATTGCAACTGAAATACCAGGCCCAAGCAGTGCAGCAAGTGGTTCTGTATCCGGGTGATACCCTGAAACTGCTAGATGTAGGCCAAGGGGCGGGATACATCGACTCGGTGTATTTGTCGGTGTGGGAAGAACCTGGGAAGTCCTTTCACTGGCCGGAACTGAATCTGGTGACTCGCTCTGGGAAAGAACCTACTATAGTTTACGACAGCTCCGGCACCGAGGATTTTTTCTTCTCCAGTTGGGGTTGGTCGGCCGGGCCCTATGCGCAGAAATTGCACGGACATCCGGTGCACCGGCAAAACGGATGGCAGGCCCAGTATCGCTATTTCTCACCTGGGCTGTGGTTTGACGATGGCATTACCCTCACTTGGGAGCCTGGACCCGCCGACGGGCCGGAGCTAACCGCCGGCGGCGACATCGGGCCGATCGAGGTATGGGCGGTTATAACCTATTACCTGGTGCCGGACAAGCATTAGCCTTAGAGGGGTGTCTAAGAATTGGACATTTTTCCAACTTAATCCTTGGACCGGCTCGGGAGGAACCAGGAATTCGTTGCGTTTGCCGGCTCGTTCCTGATAACAAGCCCCAAATCCGCTGGTGGTGACGAACGCGACGCAATT
>JACZRM010000092.1 GCA_022576105.1 Chloroflexota bacterium
CGGAGAAACTGATGCGTCTCAACGGACGGGAAGGTAATAGATGCGACAGTACACAATAAAAGGAATAGAGCTCTTCATACCCACAATTCTCCTGGTGACGCTCATCGTTTTCATCGTGATGCGTCTAATCCCCGGAGACCCGGCCCTATCAATGCTGGAAGAGGAAGGGGGCGGCTCTTACACTCAGGAAGTTCTGGCGCGATTGCGCGCCGAACTGGGCACCGACCGATCGTTGGTCGTCCAGTACGTTGAATGGATCTGGGGGGTCGTACAGGGTGATTTCGGCAACTCCTTCTGGTTCAAAGCTCCGGTGATGGTGGAACTCAAAGAGCGCATCCCAATCACCATCGAGTTGGCCGTCTTTGCTATTGTCCTATCGATGCTGGTCGCGTACCACTGGGCGTCATATCGGCGATCAAACCGGACAGCCTGATAGACTACACCGCCCGTTTCCTCACGCTGGCCGGCATAGCAATGCCCACCTTCTTCACCGCCATCCTCATAATGCTGTTTTTGGTCAGGGTATTTGGCTGGCTGCCGGCCTTGGGGTACGAGGACTTGTGGAAGGACCCGGCCACCAATCTACAGCAGATGCTCTTCCCGGCCCTAGCCCTGGCCTTTTACGACATGGCCTTCATTGGGCGGGTAACCCGCTCGGCCATGGTGGAAATTCTGAGGGAGGACTACATGCGCACGGCCCGTTCCAAGAGGCTGACCGAGCGAGTGGTAATGGTACGCCACGGGATCAAAAACGCTTTCCTGCCGGTCCTTACAATGTCCGGCTGGGTGTTCGCCCGCCTCTTGGGCGGCACCGTGATTATCGAGACCATATTCCTGGTGCCCGGAGTGGGGCGGATACTGATTGAGGGCATACAACACCGCGACTACATTATGATCCAGGCCATTATAGTTATGGTCGCCCTGTTCATCGTCACAGTAAACCTGATGATTGACCTGCTGTACGGCTGGCTGGACCCCCGAATCCGGTTCGCTTAATTCAACTAGAGGTTGATTGCCCGACGCCGATTTCGAGAAGGGATAAAGATGATTGCAGACCGAACTAGACTAGACACCAGCGCCGAGGTCCTAACCGGCCGGATAATGATGCGTCATATCCTGCCCAACATCGCCGCCACCTACATCGTGCTGGCCACCATCAACGTCGGTTACGCCATCGTGGTTGAAGCGGCTTTGAGCTTCCTGGGTGTCGGTATCCCGCCGGACATCGCTTCTTGGGGCGGAATGCTGAACCAGGCCGCCACCCAGTACATAAATGTCTCCGGATGGCTGGTTGTTTGGCCCGGCTTGGCCATTGCCGTAGTGGTCTTCGCGGTCAACCTGCTGGGTGATTCGTTGCGCGACGTAATGGACCCCAAGCTTCGGGGCCGCTAGCGCGGCTTCGCGACGTAAATGTTCACTCTGGCATTGTCGCCATCGGAAATTTCCGGTGGCGACAATGGTTTTTTGATTAGTTGCTGAGGGGTACGGTGCTCGGCGCTCGTTCTGTATTATTTATCGAATCTTCCGGACACTGCGTGGCATGCCGACGGCCACAGAGCAGCTTGACGGCTGGCAGGGTTGACGGTTTCACCAAGTGAAAGGAAAGATAAGAATCAACTCGCGGATCCAATGCGGCTATCCACTAGTAGATCGAAGCTGGCTTCCTCGGGCGCTAAACCCCAACTGATCATCCAATCCCTGGTGCGCTGGAAATCCTCCGGCGGATAAGGCCGGGGCTCTGTATAGCGCAGGCGGGCCAGGCGGAAGTCCTGGGGCTCTAGTGTGCCCACTTCCGGTGGTAGGTCAGCAATGATGTGGTGTAAGTATTTTTTCTTGTCAGCGTTGATCCGCTTGACCGCTTCGCGAATGGCTCGGTCCAACGCCGCTACTGTATCTGCGTCCATGTCCGGCGACATCATCTCCGAACCGGCGTAGTGTGATTCGACAATTAGTTGGCACTCGGTCTTATCGGCCAGTGCGATGAAGGGTTCCATCAACATGGCGGCGTCCACCACACCGTCCATCATTGACTGATACCGCAGGCGGGCCTGGCCCATGTGGACCACTTTAATCTCCTCTCGAGCCATGAATCCTTCCAGTAGCTGCAGCGTGAGGAAGTGGGACCCGGCATGAAAGTTTACCGCGATGGTCTTGTTGCGGAGCATTGAGGGATGGGTGATGTCTGAATTGGGTCGAGAGAATAGGGCCTGGCAGGCCAGCGCCGGCCGCAGGTTGATTATCTGCCCACCGGCGGCGCTGTCGTGGGACCGCCGGATCTGGCCCCACTCACACGCGTTAAAGGACTGAGCGGCCAGCTCTTCAAATGGAGCATGTCGCCAGAAGGGATTCACCTGGCCCGGGTCGGCTTCCGGGGGTAAACCGGCGTCTCGTTCACGAGAGCGAATAAACTCCACCTCCAGCCCTTCCTGGGCAAACAGTCCCTCTTCATCAGCTACCAGCCAGGGGAGATTGAAAACTGCCTGGCTATACTCGTTGGTAATCTTAGTGCCCATGGCCGATTTCCTCCGCTTAAATGGAAAATGCGATGGGCACAGGATACACCAGAAACCCGGTCTATTCCAAGCACTTCGACTTGCATCATCAAGTTGGCCCACTACTGAAACACGCAAAATTCCTTGATATGCAAAACTCCTTGGTCAGGGTCCTCCGCCTGTGCCCCCGGTCCTTGCCGGTGGGCTGCTCCGGTTTCCAATAACGCCGCACTGAGGTATCTTAAGGGCATCCACTAATCGAGGGGAGGTGATGCTTTGGCTACATTGGTTACCGGGGGCACCGGATTCGTCGGTAGCAACATAGTGAAGACCCTGGCTCAGCGGGGACACCGGGTAGTCTGCTTCGACCTGGCGCCACCCAATGATCTGCTCACTAGATATATCCAGCCCTGGGCTGACCAGGTCACCTTTCTCCAGGGGGACATTCTGGCCCCCGGCGACCTGGAACAGACCGAGGACCATAACATAGATAAGATTGTCCATGCCGCCGTGTTTACCGGTGTTCTTCCAGAGGTTGAGGCCAGTCGCAGCCGTTCCATTGTGGACATCAACGTAATGGGCACCACCAATCTGCTGGAGTTGGCGAGGCGGATAAAGCCACAACGTTTCCTCTACGTCAGCTCAGGATCGGTCTACGGCGACCGCCCCGAAGGCGAAGATGTGCTCCGGGAGGACGCCGAACTTCACCCGCACAGCCTTTACGAGTCGACCAAGTACGTCAGCGAGCTGTTGACCCGCCGGTTCGGCGAGATCCATGGGTTCCAAACCTGCGCTACCCGCCTGAGTTCCCCCTACGGTCCTATGGAGCGGGTTACCGGCCATCGGGCCAACCAGTCAGTCTTGAAGGACCTGACCGGAAAGATCATCCGTGGCGAGCCTATCGCGGTGGGCGACCGCGGCCAGGGCCGCGACTACACTTACGTCCCCGACATCGCCGCCGGAATCTGCAGCGTGTTGGACGCGCCCAATCCCTCCCACTTCGCCTACAACGTATCCTCGGGACGCTGGGTTTCCCTGGGGGACATCATCGACGCCCTGCGGGAGATACGGCCCGGCATTCAGGTAGTGGAGGCGCCCCCTGGCGACGACTCATTCGGCGGCTCCAGGTCCAGGATGGACGTTTCCCGTTTGCGAAACGACATTGGCTTCACTGCCGAATATGACCTGGCGGCCGGCCTCACCGCCTACTTGAAGTGGAGAGAGGAATATGATTTCCGGGATTAGTACCGGGGATTCTGCACCCGGTCCCCAATGTCTCGCCTGAGACTCCTGCGTTGGACTTGCGCCAAGGGAGAGGCCAGCATTTGACGCGCTGATCGCCCCGTAATATAGTCCCAGGCATACGAGAGTGTCGCCCGACTCCTGAATCCTGCTCCGGCGGCAACGGGCTTACGCGGAGATTATTGTACGCTCCCGACCTGGGCCACAACTTCATTGCGCTTCTGTCCTGGTCCGCTTTTTCCAGAATGGTCTCAAGCACCTCGTTTCATTTTTGAAATGTTGGTGATTCATTCTCGACACCCATCTGAGCCGTCGGATCGACCAGAGGTCTTGGCTTCGGCGGTACAAGATTCAGAACCAGCCGATGGGGAGCCTCTCATACCGGCGCTTGCCAACAAGGATGCGGTCCAGGACCCAATCGGAGAATCCCCACCAGATTCAGGTGGTGCTACCGTCGCACTACGCGAATTGTTCGTTGAAAAATCATCCAGAAAACCGGCGGTCAGAGCGTTGCTAAAACGCCACCAACCGTTCGACTCTCGTGCGCTGAATGATGAGTTGAAGGAATTTGCGCTCCTAATAGGTTGCCGCCACGCAATTCGTAAACGCATCATCAATCTATTGTGTGGAGCAGGTGCTTAACTTAACGAGGGGCAAAAATTAGGAGCGTCTATCGCTGGCAAGCAGCGTCCTACGCGAGAGTCAAGTTTCATAGATTGCTGAGGGAGACTGCTCAGGGCGTTTAGACTGAGGGGCCGCCAGCGATGGTTACTCTTCGGTGTCCAGCCGCTGGCCCAGTTCACTGAGAAACTGCTCAATCCCTGGCGAGAGGTCCACGGTGGGAGTGGGCTCATCAGGCTTGGGGTCCTCCGAGTCAAGCTGGGCGTCGTAGTAGGCTTCCATCTGCTTGATCAGTTCTTTCAACTCGGAGTTACGCTCCACCGCCGAACTTAACTCCCGGTACTGCCGCTGGCCACGCCGAATTGGCGCCAGGTCAGCGGGGATATTCGCGTAAACCGATGACAGCACCTCAATCATGCGGGAGGTACCGGTATAGTCCTCTTCCAGCTGTAGATACTGAGGCAGATGCACCATGAAGTTGATGGACTCAATTTTCATCTTGTCGATGCCTTCAGAGACCAGATTCATGATGGTGGTAGGGCCCTGATAGGTACTGCGGCGCACCCTGAAGTTGGGCACTTCCTTAATCTGTTGAACATCACCCAAAGTCCCGGTCACCAGCAGCGGTCGGGTATGGGGCACTGCGTCATACATTGCCCCAAGGCGGCAGTAGCGCTTGACGCCGAAGTACTTGATCACATCTAAAATCGAGTCGGTGTACTCCTCGCTATTGGCGTGGGGTTCCATTAGATGCAGGAAGAGGTAATCGTGGCCTTCTTCGGTGGTAGAGTAGCGCAGTACACTGTTGGGCACGGTTACTTCCCGCTGCCCATGCACCAACCGCATGGTCGGGCGGTAGCGGGTAAAGTCAAAAAACTTGCCCGGTAGGACCAATTTCCCCAACTCTTTGGAGCCCAGGAAATGCTCCAGGCGGGTAAGAGTCAGCGTGCCGACACTGCCCACATCGACCCAGGGACGAACCATGGCAAAGACGTGGGGGTCTTTCAGCTCGGGGACCGGCTCATCAATCTCAAATGCGCCAATCTTCATAAGTCTATCTTGCCAGAATCGCCCTTACGTTTCAACCCCTTGAGCCCCTGCGATAATCGCAATTTGCGCCCTGGATTACGGGAGATGCGCCCCTTTGTAGCTATTATGGCCTCGGCCTTGTGATAGACTTCGGGAGCATTTTACCCAGGTCCGTTTTAGTCGTATATGGCACCTTGCGGCAACCAAGATTCTTGCAATCCCGGTAATGATATCGGCGCCTCTCGCTTTGGCGGATTGACCGCGCCATTCCGCCATCCCGACCTGCGCGTGCTTTGGATTTCCACCCTGTCGAACCAACTGGGGCAGGGGATACAACAAGTCCTGCTGGGTTGGCTGGTCTTCGACTTAACCGCGTCGCCGGAAATGGTCGGGGCGATATTCGCCGCCCGTTCCGCTCCCAACCTGGTGGTCGGCCTGGTTGCCGGTTTCATAACCGACCGTCTAGACCGCCGTACCGTGATGCGATTTTCCGTTTGGGGAATGATGTTGGGTACCCTGGCGGTGTCGCTGCTGCTGTTCTCAGGCCAGCTCAATCTATGGCAATTAATGGCCTTTACCTTCCTCCTGGGCACCTTCCAGGCCT
The DNA here is from genome assembly GCA_022576105.1 of Chloroflexota bacterium. The sequence continues at coordinate 5,989 of JACZRM010000092.1, forward strand.
TCTACCTGACCGCCCGACAGGTCTACGTATACGATGTGGTCGGCGCCAGCGGAGCATTGGGCGGCCTGGCGGCCATCAGCCTGGCCCAGAGGATCGGCCAGGTTATTGGCGCTCTAATGGCCGGTGGGCTGATCCAGTGGCAAGGCCCGGCGGCGACCTTTCTGGTTATGAGCGCCAGCTACCTTTTTGGAGTGTCTACTCTCTATGTGCTGCGACTAGTCGGCGACTCAGCGCCAATGGATAGGGAGTCTATCGCCGAAAATATACTTAATTACTTCCGTTCCCTCAAGTCGAATCGAGTCATGTTAAGTTTGATGGTCTCCACCGCCGCCGCCGAAACCTTGGGCTTTTCCCATCAGGCGTTGCTGCCGGTCCTGGCCAGCGTCGTGCTGGGTGTAGGCCCGGTGGGGTTGGGAGTGCTCACCGCTTTCCGGTTTGTCGGCGGTGCGGTGGGCGTAACCGCGCTGGCGATGGTGGGCCAGGTCCAACGGCAAGGGGTATTGCTGCTGGTGGTGCTGGGCCTGTTTGGACTGGGTCAGGTAATGTTGGGGCAATCCTTGACTTTCTGGATGGCCCTGGTGTTTGTGGCGCTGGTCAACATGATGGCGTCGATTACCGACGTGCTCCACCAGACCCTGCTTCAGCGCAGCGTGTCCAACGAGCAGCGGGGACGGGCAATGGGTTCGTGGGTAGTGGGTACCGGCACCGCACCGGCCGGGCAGTTACAAATAGGCTACCTGGCCGAGTTGAGCAAT
>JACZRM010000093.1 GCA_022576105.1 Chloroflexota bacterium
CCGGTCTACACCGTGGACGAGACTTTCACTACATTTGAGGCTGAGGGACTGATGAAAGAGGCGGGACAGCAGCCGTCGCGGAATCGGGGAGCCGTGGATTCTGCCGCGGCGGTGCTAATCTTGCAACGCTACCTGGACGAAATTAGCCGCTAAGAGCGCCCGATTTTCCTATCTGATTCTACGGTCATTTTCAACAGCAGCTTTTATGGGCGGTTTCTACAGGTAGATTCTACAGGTAGATTCTACAGATAAGTCCGCGTGAAATCCTGGGACAATGCGGTCATTGCGTCCAGGTCCCAGTCGAAAGTCAGCACCACCGAGCGGTCCGACGTTGCGCTCAACAACCGGTCGCCGTTCCGGGCCACGATACTCTCCGCGCCTCGAAAATCCAGGTCCTCGCTTTCCACCCCGGAACGGTTGCAGACTATGATGGGAAGGCCGGTGTCCAGAGTTCGCTGCTCCCATTCGCCGTCCGGGCCGCACCCTCCCGGGCTCCACGATGCCGGAGAGACCAGAAGCTGGGCGCCATTCTCTTTGAGTACCTGGGGAATGTCATTCTTGTAGCTGTCGGCGCAGACCAGAATGCCCACTTGCAGCCCGTCGCAGTCCACCGGGTTGCATTGGGCGCCGGGAGTAGACCAACTTTCCGGCCCCCGCAGCGTCTTCACCTTGCTGTGCTGACCAATGATTTCTCCGGTTGGGTCAATGACGAAGACCGTGTTGTAGAGGTTATCAGTCTGGGGGTCTCGATCGGGGTGGGACAAAAACACCGTCATCGCCCGTTGCTTGACCTGCGCTCTGAATTGGTCCATCCAGGGGTCGGGTTGAGGCTGGATCCAGTCGGTGCCGATTTTATCGACGAAGAGATATCCGCAGATGCAAAGTTCCGGGGTAATGGCCCAATCGGCGCCTTCATCCGCCGCCGCCGCAACTGCCAGCTCCACCAATCGGCGGTTATGGTCAATATCCCCCAGTACCGGCGCCAGGTGCAGCAAGCTAATACGCAGTTTATTCATGGCCCAAGTGACTCACCATCATCGCCCGAATTCAAGCGGTTTTATTGCCGATGTCAGGTATCGGGTGTGGCCCATTATAGCATCGCCCGGCGGGTCATGCCCCTTGACTCGCCAAGATTGGCGGGTCAGAATAATAGTGCATTGGCAGCCCCGCTCTCCTCTGGGGTCTTCCAATTTGCGCAATGCCCGGTGGTGTAGTGGTAGCACGACAGCCTTTGGAGCTGTAAGCCCTGGTTCGAGCCCAGGCCGGGTAGCCACTTGAGATCATTCAGCAAATATGTCATACTCCAGTCATACTCAAGTATGACTGGTTAGTGACAACATGGCCAAAATTGCAATAAGCCTCCCAGATGCGATTCTCCAAGACATAGAGAATGAGCGCCTGGCCATTGGCGAGACTCGCAGTGAATTTATCCGGCGTGCAGTGGAGGCCTACTTTGTCCTGCAGCGCAAAGTTAAAGATAGCCAGGAGTACATTAGAGGCTATTTGAATGCTCCAGAAACCAGTGCTGAACTGGGTTGGGTTGAGGGGGCGGCGCAAAATATCTTAAAGGAATACCCTTGGGACGATGAGGCGAAGTAATGGAGCGGGGCGAAATATGGTGGGCCGACCTGCCGCCTCCCTCGGGTAGGCGGCCAGTTCTGCTCCTATCTCGCAATGAGGCCTATTCGGTTCGAGAATTCGTGCTTCTATCTCCCCTCACGACACGCAGCAGAGGTCTTCCCACCGAAGTGCAGCTGGGACCCGAGGATGGAGTTGGTCGAACCTCCGTCGTCAATCTGGACGTCATCATTACTGAGTCGAAACGACTTCTTCAAGAGCGAATTACCGCCCTGGGAGAGGAAAAACTCAGATCGGTGGAGGCGGCGTTGAAGTCTGCGCTGGGTATTGAATAGTCCTCCGGGTAAAGACCGTTTAGAGGCCGTCGATAGCAGGGGTAACCGCGAACGCCGATAAAATGTTTGCCCTAACCTCACCACCCACCGGGCAATCGCATCTTACTATATGCAACGGATTTCTGCCGCAATAATCAGCGATTCCCGTTCGTCCTGAGGCTCTCGAAGGACTGAAACGGTAACCACTCGTTCATGGTTCGACAAGCCTGTCCTGAGCCTGCCGAAGGGCTCACCACGAACGGCCTACGGGCCTATTCTAATGAGATACGATTGTCCTGACCTCACCATATACCCGGAACGTTGACCGTCATGTTCCCGCCAGTTATAGTATCTTTCAGGTTGGCAGCCTGGGTTGCGGTGTATGTGACTCTTGCCCCAGAGGTTCTATACAAATGTATGCCCTGATCCTGGCCGGTGGCAAAGGTGAACGGCTCAGGCCTCTAACCGACTCGGTGCCAAAACCAATGGTGCCGGTGTGTGACAAGCCCATTCTGTTGCACCAGGTTGAATGGCTTAAACAGGTCGGCGTTACCGACGTGGTCTTCCTGGTGGGGTATCGCTGGCAGATAATCCAAGATTTCTTTGGGGATGGCAGCGAATTCGGGATACAGGCCCACTACAGTGTCGAAGATTCGCCGTTAGGGAGAGGGGGGGCCATCAAACAGGGATTTTCTCAGGTCCCCCAAGGGGATGACTCGGTTATGGTGCTCAACGGAGACATAATCACCGCCCAGGCTCCAGATATGGTGCTGAAGAAGTACCAGGAGTCTCGGGCTGGCAACTCCGACCATATGGCCACCATTATGGTGGTGCCCATGGTCAGTCCCTATGGCCTGGTGGATACCAGCGCCGAAGATGAAGTGACCGGATTCAGGGAAAAAGTGGAATTGCCTTATTGGATCAACGCCGGGATTTACGTATTCAACCGGCGCATAGCCCCGTTGCTCCCCGATCTGGGTGACCACGAAACCGAGACCTTTCCCCATTTGGCCCAGAGCGGGAAAATTTCAGCCATGAAATCCAGGTCATTCTGGCGCAGTGTAGATTCGTTCAAGGACCTCAGTGAAGCGGAAGAATACCTGAGCAAGGGTAATTGATAGTTGGTTTCACCTAGTGGTTTCACCTAGCTGGTTTCACCTAGCTGGTTTCACCAGGAAGGCCGAAGCCGATGGGTAACATTCAGAAGTCCTCAAGATGAATTCGCAGAATTCCGAAAGCATAAGCAGAGTGGCCCAAGCCGCCGCTGACATCAGGGCTAATATCGCTCGGGTGTTGGTGGGTAAAGACGATGTTGTAGAGCTCATCCTGGCGGCGGTGCTAAGCGGTGGGCACATTCTGGTTGAGGACGTCCCGGGCATTGGTAAAACTACGCTGGCCCGCGCCCTGGCCAATTCGTTAGACTGCGTCTTCCGGCGAATTCAGTGCACGCCGGACTTGATGCCGTCCGACATCACCGGAATTCACTTCTATAACCAGAAGACCAGCGAGTTTGAATTTCGTCCGGGGCCAATCATTGCTCAAATTGTGCTGGCCGACGAGATTAACCGGGCGACGCCGCGCACCCAGTCCGCCTTCCTGGAAGCAATGGCCGAACATCAGGTCACCATTGATGAGACCACGGTTCAACTGCCGGCCCCTTTTCTGGTGATCGCCACTCAGAACCCCATTGAGCTTGAAGGCACCTTTCCCTTGCCGGAAGCCCAGCTCGACCGTTTCCTGCTGCGCCTGCGCCTGGGCTACCCGAACGAAGCAGAGGAAGAGGAAATGCTGGTCAGGTTCGAAGGCGCCGACCCGTTGTCCGACCTGAAGCCGGTTACCGGCGCGAAAGAAGTGGTGGAATTTCAGAACACCATCCAGAAGGTCTATGTCGATCCGGTATTGAGGACCTATGTAGTGCGAATCGCTCAGGCCACTCGCAGTCACCCTGAAGTAGAGTTGGGCGCCAGCCCCCGGGCCAGCATTGGCCTCTATCGATGCAGCCAGGCGCTGTCGGCGATCAGAGGGCGGGAGTACGTGACACCCGACGAGATCAAGACAATAGCCCCTTTCGCCCTGGCTCATCGGGTTATCCTCAAATCCCAGGCCCGTCTGCGGGAGCGCACCCCGGAATCAATTATTCAAGAAATTTTGGACCAACTGGAAGTGCCAGTCTAGCCGACCGGTGGGCGCATGCTTGACGACCTCTGGATCCTAATTTGTGGCATTCTAGTCCTGATCGGGCTGCTGACCAGTCAGGGCTTGCTGATAGTGGTCGGCTCCCTGGTGATCATCGTCTGGTTGTTGACCAAATTCTGGAACCGCTACGCTTTCCAGGAAGTCCGCCACCAAAGGACACTGTCTCAGAGACGGGCCTTTATCGGGGATGTCATAGAGTATACGGTTACTCTGTCCAACGAGAAGATTCTCCCCCTGATCTGGGTAGACATTCAGGACCGATTTCCCCTGGATTTGGACCTCCCCGGGGCCAACATCAGGAAGACTGCCTCAGAATCCGACAAGGAACACCGTATCACCACCTCGCTGCTGCCATACCAGCGAGTCTCTTGGAAGTACAGCTTGCACTGCAATGCGCGAGGCTATCACCGTATTGGGCCGGTGCGGCTCCGCAGCGGAGATATTTTTGGGTTTACCTCTGCCGAATCGAATCCAGCGGAAGTAGACCACATTCTGGTATACCCAAGGGTGTTCGACCTGAAAGAGTTGATGTTGATTGCCGAACATCCTCTGGGCGAGGCTAAAGGTTCTCAACCGATATACCGGGACCCCAGCAGGTTTCTCACCCTGAGGAACTACCACCCCTCCGACCCGATGAAGCACATAGACTGGAATGCCACCGCCCGGCGATCGGAGTTGCAGACCAAGGTCTTTGAGCCGGTTGTGTCGCTGGACGTGCTGGTGACCCTGAACGCGACGACCGGAGAGCATGCCTGGCAGGGTACCAACCGTCGTCTCTTTGAGCGTTCGGTCACCGTGGCGGCATCGGTGGCCAAGTTCTGCAGTGATCAGGGTTACAGTTTTGGGCTGGTGAGTAACTCGGTGGCGATGTACAGCGGCAAGTGGATCAACGTTCCTTCCAGCAGTTCAGATGCGCAAATCGGCCTGGTTCTGGAAGCGCTGGCCTTGGCCGGTTCCTACGCCGTGGCCGGTCTGCCCGAAGTGTTGCGGGCTGAGCGGGTTAGGTTTCGGCCCGGCACCACGGTGGCTCTGGTCACTTCGTTGATGACACGGCCGCTGATGCAAGAGATTTTTGAAATCAAGGCCAAAGGTTATACGGTGATTGTGTTTTATTCGGGCGACGGCGGACTTGGCATGGAATTGCCCGGGGTGCCTATTTTTCTCATGGGTCAGGCCCTGGAGGGGATGGACACGCTGGAGGCGGTGGCGACATGACCAAGTTTTGGCGGGCCAGCATGCTAACCGGCGTCGCGCTATTTCTGGAAACTTGCGCTTTCTACCTGGTTTTCAGCATCATAACTACGATTGTCTCTCTGCCGGAAGCCAGAATACCCTTCGTGCTGGTGTTTGTGACATTGTTTTGGGCATTTTTGCTGGCCTTTTACGTTCAGACCGTCCGGTTCTCTTTGAATTTGCGGGGTATTCTTGGATTGATCGCCAGCGTTGGATCGTTGTTGATTCTGTCCAACATCATGACCGGGTCGGGATGGATTCCATTTGGTGTAATTATCACCGGCGACTTCGTTACTGCCACTACCGTGGTGGTTAGCTTTGTATTCCTGGTCGTGCTCTGGTGGCGAGGCAGTCGCGTTGCGCAGGACGAAGTGACGTTGGACAGCATAAAAAGCACCTTTCAATTGGGAATAGGGGTGGTGTTCCTGGCGGTCATCGTCGACGCGATTTCGTCCAACGACGTCACCAACGGGTTCTTGATCCTGGCTTTCTTTGGGGTGGGCCTGGCGGGACTTTCAATGGCCCGATTCGCCTCGGAATCCGGCGATACCCAACTGATGTCCGCCGATTGGTTCATACCCATTGGTATAAGCGTTGGCGGGGTATTGCTGCTGGGTCTGCTGATCAGCCTGGTCGGCCTTGGGGGGCTGGACGACGTGACCCGTGCGATATTTGCATTTGCCGGCAAGGTGGGCCTTTGGATTCTGCAGCCCGTTGCCCTGGGGCTCGGGTATTTGGCGGCGGTAATGGTCATGTTCCTCACTTGGTTGGCCAGCGTCATGGGTGGTGGCGACCTATCTGGTCTGGAAGAAGCGCAGCTACGGATAGAGCAATTCCATGAAAGTTTGGGCGAGGCGGAGAACAACGGCCCACCGGGGCTCTTGGTCGCCTTTCTCAAATGGTCGGCCTTTCTGACGGCTACCATCGTGATGGGCTGGATTCTGTACCGGCTGTTCCGCTTCCGGCGTTTGTTCCGAAGGACTGGGGAGGTAGAAGAAACCCGAGAGTCTCTGTTCAGTTGGGAACGGGCCAACCGGGACTTGTCTTCGTTGATCGCCGGCTGGTGGAAAAATCTGTCAGGCTCGTCCGGCCAGGAAGGCCGCAGCCGCACGCAACCCGCCAACGCCCGTGAAGTTTATCACAGCTTTTTGATGCTTTCAGCGGATGTCGGCCGGCCTAAACGGGAAGAGCAAACCCCCAAGGAACACCAGCATGTGTTGGGATGGACCCTGCCTCCGGAGCCGGTGGCCCATATTGTTGACGGCTTTCAAGACGCTTACTACGGGCATACCGAGCCGCCAGAACGTCAGATGCAGGCGTTGCTTCATGACTGGGGAAATTTGCAGGAGTACGTGGCCGACCGGCAAAAGCCAGGCGAAGAAGAGGACAAAGCGGACGG
>JACZRM010000094.1 GCA_022576105.1 Chloroflexota bacterium
GCTCCTGGATAACGGAGCAAAAATTGAACTGGCCAATGGATCAACCGCCGAAGTCGTTTCCAATCCGATGGACGGGGTTTGGGTTTTCGCCCGATATTTGACCGCGCCGGATGACCCTTCGCTGGAAGGCACCGAGGACATGGTGTTTGCGCAAGACATCGTTCAGGTTCTGGAAATGCCCTGAAGCGACATTGCTCCCCAGAAAGCACTTTGGGAAGCACTGTAAGACTTGGTGGCGCCGATGAGCTAGGCCGCCCGGCGAAGGGCTTTAGAAATGGGGGAGACTCCGAGTGCAACCGACCGAAGAGGAACTTAAACACGCCTTCTGGGCTGGCTTCCAGTCTATCGACGACGGAGATACTTTCTACCTGGGGTTTGACGCTTATTTGGCCCGCGTCGGCTACCAGAAGAATGAGAATGCCTCCTGCACCTGCGCTGACTCAGGAAGGCACGGCCACCTGCCCGAATGCCGGTGGGTTAAGTTTTGATCGACACTTTGATCGGTTGTACCTGCGCTAGCGAAATTAAACCAGCGGAGGTCGTTATCGAGCGGTTTTCCCGTCGGATGAGATACCGACAAAAATGGTTCGGCGGCAATTTCGATGCTAAGGCGGTGGTTCCCATGCTGTCAGCGCGCCGCCGCTCCATTGCTGCCAGATTCATTAGCCAGGATCGACTCCAAGTCCAGGCCGCGGGACTGGGGTGTGCTGACGGCGCCATCCGGGGCTTTGGCCCAGGTATCGCCCCAAGGAACATCGGGCAAGCCCCGCTGACGGCGCAACTCGTTGATGGTCACTACTCCCCGGTCCAGCAGTTGTACCTCCCGGCTGACCCGCTTATTCTCGTCCTCCTGTAACGCCTCAATCGAAGCCAGGTCGAACTCCAGGGTCAGTTCCGGGTATCCCAATTTGGGCAGCAACATCCGGTTGAGCTGTTCCTCCAAGAATTTCAACTCGGGAACAATTGTGTTGCGCCAGAACATTCGCTCCGCCGCGTTGATGTTGGCAAAAGTCGCCCGCTCAAAGTCAGAGAGCAACGGCTTGGGAACCCCGAAGGTCCGGCTGACCTCCTCCAGACTCCACCGCAATCCTTCGATGAAGTCCATATCCTTATGGCTGAATCCCAGGGTTTTGATTTCGCGGATGAAGTTGGCGATGGCCGGGCGGTGAGCATTGCCCGTCCCCTTATACCTGGCCTCCCAACGGGTGTAAAAATCGTCAATCTCAGCGTCAGACATATTCTCGTTGGTCAGCAGCACCATGTCAGGCTGGGCCGAATTGCGGAAGAAGTTTCGATTAAACCGCATGCTCTCGCTGCCCATGTCCACCGAAAGGCGGGCCGGGGCCAGCGGCGACAGACCAGCATACTCCTCCAACGGGTTGAAATAACGCAGCCACACTATTTCGTCTGGGGTGTAGGCCACCGGGCCCGACTTACCCTGGTAAACAAAGCCCCGTATGTACTGGCGGCGGTCGGGCAATACAGTAACCCGGTCGGGCCGCAACGCCCAAATCTCCCGCCGCCCCTGATCGTCACGTTCCAGGGCCCAAAAAGCCGAACCCCAAAGGTTCAGATATATCTCAGTAGCCCGCCACAAGTCGCCCTGAGTGTTCCACGGGTTGGGTTGACTCAGAAGTTGGGCCACTGGATGGCCCGCGTCTACGTACTGGCGCCCACCCTCTGCAGTCTGGCGAAACAGCCGCAGATTCGGGCGGCTGACGGCATCTGAGCGCAGCTTGACAGCCGAGTAAACCGAGACCGAAGTGGCGTAATAGGAACCCAATTCGGTATTGGCCCAACCGGTTCCAGAACCAAATACCTCTTGAAAGGGCAGCAAATCAGCGGCCGCCGCCCGGTTGCTGCGCCGCTGACTGGCTGAGGCCGCCGTGTTCAACGGCAAGGATTTGCCGGTTGGCCTATCCTCTCCGGCAGCTGACCCGGACGATTGAGGCAGCCTCAGTAGTCCGGCGGTACTCTTAAGTGAATCCCTTAGCAAATTGATTAGGTTGCTCCGCTGCATTTTGCCTCCCGTTGCGCAGTCCGTGTAAAACGTTGAATCTGAATTGGCGTTGCCGTTCTTCCCTGGGATCAGTTGATCGGGGCACACCGCCGTGCGACTCTACGTGGCGTGCCTCAAGTCCACAACCTGGCTTTAGCGGTGGGCTCTAGAAACGCCAGCATCAAAGCATCGGCCCGGTCCGGTGAAGGCAGACCCCGCTGCCGTAGATCATCCTTGCTTTCCATCAAAATGCGTCCCTGGCTGTCATAGCTATAGCGCATCGCCGCCAGCTCGCCCATCAACTGGTTATTCGCCGGCAAGGCGACCTGCCCGGATTCGAACAGCTCCCGGAGATGCCAGTAACCCTCAGCCCTCAAGTTGGCGAATAGACGGCCCTGCCGCGCTGATCGGGCCACGTTAATCCCCTTGACCCTGAATCCTTGCTCTCGCAGACGGTCCACCACCCCGGCTCCCACCCCCACCTCGTCAATCAATACCTGATCGGGCTGATATTCCTGGATTGCGGCCGCCACCCAACCGGCCAGCTGCATGGTGTCCAATCCTTGAAAAGTCTTGATCTCTTCCACCTTGCCGCCCCGACGCCGCAGAATGACACTTTTGTCCGAACCGAAGCGGGCAACGTCAACGCCAAGAACCAGAATATCCGCGTCGCCCGCTGCCTCTACTGTAGACTCTGGTGTAGACCCTGGAGCAGTCTCGGTCACGGTATCCGCCGTGGTTTCAACACCGACGTCTGGCTCAACTGCAGGCCCAATTTCCGGTTCAACTTCTGGTGATTCCAAGGCTGGCTTCAAGACTTCCTCCTCTATTGACCCTTCGGGCGACTGCTGGGATTTGTGGATATGCCGGGAACCAGCGGCTTCAATATCCGATAGCTTGAACAAGGTGTCGTCAGACTGCTCCGGGAATTCACCCAGCACGCGGGCCCGAAACAACGGGTTCTCTTCGCCCCAGATCTCTTTTCGTTCCTCCACCCAGCCGGTGGTGGTAAGACCGGGTGTCACTATCTTGCCCGCCAGGACGTTGGGACTTTCCAGGGCCGATATGGTGATGGTGTGGTAGAGATTTCGCTCTTCGTAAAATGCCCGTCGGAACGCGCCGGTTACGGTGGTAGGATTGCCAATCAACAGGAGACTGCTGGTTTCCGCCGAAGTCATGACCGAATCAATGGCCTCATAAATTTCGTCGCTGACGCCTTCCGCCTCATCAACCACAATGAACATGTTGGCGCTGTGAAAGCCTTGGAACTGGTCCGCAGTATCGGCGGACAAGCCCAGGGCGTAGCGGTCCTCGGACAGCTCCCAGCGAGAATCCAATATCTTGCCGCCCAAAGGTTCTCGCGAACGGAAGTACAACTGACGAATCTGACGCCACAGCACATGCCGCACCTGACGAAAGGTGGGAGCAGTGCTCAAGACCACCGCCGGGTCGTGGGTGTAGAGGAACCACAGGGCGGCCACGCTGGCGCAATATCCCTTACCCAAACCATTGCCCGATTTAACCGCTACCCGACGGTGGTCGGGCAACGCCGAAAGCACTTCCCTTTGCTTATCCCACAGCGTTACCCCCAACACGTCGGCAGCGAAATCCAACGGGGAGATTGTCTTCTGCTGATCAAGATTGGCGGACTCGGCAGCCCGCTCCGCCATTTAAGACCTCCCGGTTTGAGACGGCGTTGCACCTTGAAACCCACTCATGTCTCTTGAGGCTTGACCAGTCGATTGTTCTGGGGATTGAATTATTGGGGGATTGGCCGGTGGGCTGAAGAGATAGCCGCATTCCCGACAACGAAACACATCGTTATCGGTGGGAAATTCTTTGTTAAGGGTTATCAACTTGAAAGACGCACAACGTCGACACTGCAACAATTAATTGATACCTCCAGTAATCAACCGGGGAATTGAGCCGGTAACGAAAATGGGACGGCCCACCTGCCGGGGGTCGTCCCTTGTTACCTACGTTAGGCTTCAGCCATCGGGGGTGTCAATAATTGGTGGTCAGCGACGCATTCCCGGTCACGAGTTCACCAAGAGTTAATTGGTTATACACACACGGGTCTAGGCGCACTGCCGCGCGCCACGACAAGAAGGACTGGGTTTCACCGCAAAAACTACCAAGGGTTCTCACAATCAAAAAGCCCCGGTTCTTGCGAAACCAGGGCTAAGATTGACTTGATTCCAATTGCGTTTTAGAAACTAACCCGGATTGAACTTTTCGATGTAAGACAGGACTCGTGAGTCCAGGTCGCTCTTTTTTTCATCATACATTCCTGAGTCGGCGTAAGCCACGCCCAAGTGGGCATCCCGCTGGATGTCCTCCCAGTCCTGCTCCATCTCATACTCGTCACGAAGTTCCACAAACAATGACTCTAGAGACTGTTGATCAAACATAGCTCCTATTCTAGCCTCCTCCTTTTGAATTCCCAACACTGTGCTGATTGTCTGCGCTCACAACACAACCTCCCCCAGCCCCACCATGCAAGCGCCGCGCTCCTCCGGCACAGCTTTATGAACGTGACCTAGTCTACCTCGAATTCGTATCTGTGGCAAGATTCGATTGGGTGTGCGCCGACCATCAAGTTATTCTCGGGGATTCCTGGAGGCATCCTTGCGCAACTGCAGTGTGTAAAAGACCATGATGAGCAGGGGCAACAAAACAATGATCAGTCCCAAGGAAATTATCACCGGCCACGGCCCCAGACCAAGGAGGTGGTCCAAAGTATCCTTGATCCACTCCAGGAGGGCTGGGTCAGCCGCCCCACCCTGATGCTTCAACGCGGCCAGCAGCACCGCCCAACCCATGCCAGATCAATCCCCAGTGCCCACCGCAACTGCGGATGGTCTCACATAACGCATCGAATACTTGCGCTCGCGGATGGTAAAGGCCGACAGCGCTGCCGGGAACAACATTGCGCCAGCGATAGCAAAGGGTAGGGTGTAGGAGCCGGTCAGGTCAAAGAGATAACCGGCCAATAAAATTGCGAAAAAGCCGCCAACGGCGTGGAACAGGAAGGTCACCCCGGTGATGGTGCCAATGGCTTTCACCCCGTAAACGTCGGCGGTAAGGGAAGTGGTCAACGGGGCCGATGCGATCCAGGAAAACCCGGCGACCGAGGCAAAGGCCCACAAGCTCATTTCCCCCGGAAGTACCAGCAGCAGGATGTAGGCACAACCCCGCACAAAGTAAGTCAAAGCCAGCAAGTTCTTGCGGCTAAACCGGTCGGAAAGCATTCCGGCGCCAATAGCCCCCACCACATTAAGCGCCATCATCAGGCCGAAAGCCAGGGCGGCCCTTCCTGGAGATACACCCAGTGCCAGCGCATAGGGTACAAAATGCACCGACAGCATGCTGGTGGTGGCCCCGCACACAAAATAGGAAGCCGTCATCTGCCAGATAGGCATCGACCGGAAAGACTCCCGCCACCCGTCCGCCTCCAGTGGGCCTCTGGCCGACTTACCTTTCTTACCGTCAGCTTCTTCAGGAGGTGCAGCATCACCGTCGGGGAGCAGACCCAACTTGGCCGGATCATCGCGCAGGAATACGATGGCTAGCGGCAGGGCCAGCAGCAACACCAACAGACCCAGCACCGCCCAGGTTATCCGCCAGTTGGTGGCCAGCAGCAGGTACATGGCAAAGGGCACCAAGATCAAAGCGCCCATCGACAGCCCGGCTGAACTGAGGCTCAAGGCGGTGGCCCGACGGCGGCGAAACCATTTACTGAGCATCGCCCCGGTGGTGGTTATGGACATTCCACCCAGAGCCACCGAGCTGAGGATACCGTATACAAAAATCAGGTACAGAATATGGAAGGTGAAGGCCAACGAGATGGTGGCGAAACCCAAGAGTATCAGGCTGAATACGATGAGCTTGCGGCCACCGAACCGGTCCAAGAGGACCCCCATGAATGGTTGGATCAGCCCGTTGAGCAGGACTCCCAGAGACGCCGCCAGCGAGATGGTGCCTCGACTCCAACCGAAGTCCTCACTCATGGGAACGACGAAGACGCCAAACCCCTGGCGAGTTCCCACACCGACAAAGGAGATGAACATGGTGGCGGCCACGATGTACCAACCGTAGTAGACCGGGGATTTTTTTGTTGGGAGATTAACCAAAATGTAGGTCCATGAGACGAGTTGCTACCAGGATAGACCTAATATCGCGCAACAGGTTTTGGCTGCTGGGGCATTTGGCCCCAACTTAGGTAAAACCCGGTGTTCCGGCTGGAATCAGCCGCCCTTGAAACGACTGGCGAATCGCTCAACCAATTCAGCGTCCCCCACAACCGACAACCGACCCAGGTCACTGGCAGTTCCAAGTTTCAGCCGCCCGTACATTAGCAGCACATAAGTCTCTCCGTCACAACTAAAAACGGCGTCGGCCGCTTCTGCTCCGCCCGCACCAACCATTCCACCGTCCTTGGTCAAAACAATGTCTGATTTAGCCGGCAACGGAGCAGTGATTTGGAACCGATACCTGATTGGCTCCACCCAAGAAGGTTCGGGCCGAAATGCCCTCCGCACCGCTCTATCTACCGTGTCCATCAGGACCATGACGCTATCGTCGGACAGGTGGTAAATCGGGTCTAATTGGGAGCGGATGTCCCAGGCGTGCATGGTTAATTCGCTGATCCGGATATCCAGCAGCGTTCTTACCGGTTCAGGCCCCGGAGGCCAGTAGCACGGCTTG
>JACZRM010000095.1 GCA_022576105.1 Chloroflexota bacterium
TGATGGTGTAGGAAGGGGAGTCGTAGGTTTCCACCAGAGCATCCTGGTCGACGCTGATGACCTGCCCACCAGCGAACAGGTTCTTGGAGGCGTAATTTGGTGTTACTGCATAGTTGACTTCGAACCGTTGTAGATAGGAATGAGGCGCCGAGTATGATGGCGTCCAATTGGTGTCCTTCAAGACGGTACCTGAAGAAACCCAACCCTTGGGCGTATAGGTGCCATAGGTGCGGGCCTTCCAATACATGGGCACCGGCGAATTTACCTGCAGCACCGGGTTATTGGTGGGGTTGATGGTGCCCTGGAAGGCCAGGGAGTCACCCCAAATCCGGTAAGGCATAGCGCGCCTGGCGGGCAGGCCGGCGAACAAACGGTTAAAATCTTCCTCCCACCGCAGCAAGGGAGAGCGTCCCACTTCGTAAATACCGTTGGCGGGATCCCATGAGCGTCCCACCGGCAGCAGGTAGGCCAGAATCATTACCGCTAGGCCAATTAAAATCGTATCAGAAAGGGCCAGCCAGCCCAGGTGGCCGTCATATTGAAAATTGCGCCGACGCCATTCTTGCCGGCGGCGCACCGCTTGCACCCGGCCCACCAGCAATAGTGCGCTGAACAAATAGATCGCCAGGTCCACGCTGGCCGTATCCGGCAGATAGGTAAGATTGGAGAGTATTCCCGCCCCTCCCAGGATGAACACGCCCCAAAAGTTACGGTAGCGGAAGAACACCCAACCCGCCAGGTAACCGGAAAGCCAGGTTGCGGACATCAGCCCGAAGGCGAAGGGCACCTGGTCGATGTTGATGGTTCCAGCCTTGGCTGCCGACCACCACAAATCCAGGCGTTCCCATAACTCGGCGGCGCTGGCCAGCTGCATAGCCTCAGCCTGGAACGAAGTAATCTGCCATACCACTATCAGCAGTCCCAGGGCCGCCCCAACCGGCATCAGCAGTACGGCCCAAATGCGTATGCGAGAGAGCAGCAAACTGGTCAGCAGTCCCAGCAATATCAAGTAAGCCAGGTTGGGCGTGGCTACCCAATCGGCCCGCTGCACCGACCATACTATGGTCATCAAGTTGAGGGCCAGCAATCCTACCGCGAACCAGCCGTCGCCGGGCCGGAAGGCTTGAATCAGCGCCAGCGATTTTCCCAATAGAAAATCAATACTGAACCCTTCTCGGGTTGGTATGGCTCTGGCCACACTACCCGGGGTCATTGGCGGTCTCCGGGTTAGAAGGTGCACCGACGGAAATCAGGAAGGCGGGGGCGGCGGCATTCACCGATGAACGTAATGCCTCATCGAGGGCTTGGCCCCGCTTCACCACGTAGGTTGCGATTTCATTGTTCGCCAGAAATTCGACCGGTGACTCAACCGCCGCTGATGCGCCGAATTCAACCGGGTCGATGTAAATTGCCGCCACGCTAACACCCTGGCGGCGGACATTGCTCAGGGCGGCAATCCACTCAGTACGTCGCGATGGCGTGATCACAGTCAGGGTATTGAACCGGGTCAGGTGAGGACGCAGGTCGTAAATAAATCGTTCCAGAGTTACATTGCCCAGGGCACGGACCGTGGCTAGAGCTTCCATCAGCCGGCCGGCCTGGGCTGGGCTGCTGTCCGGACGCTGAATGTACATCTGCTGGCCGTTAGCCGCCAACCCTACCGACATCGACAGCTCGGTAAGGCGGCCAATCAGTGAAGCGGCGGTGGTCACGGCCAACTCTTCGGTGTTTTCCGCGTCGTCCAGGCTAACATGACTGCTGCGGTACATATCCAGAAGCACCCAGGATTCAGCGGAAATACCCATATCGAACTCTTTGACCATCAGAGTGTTCATTCGGGCGGTGTAAGGCCAGTGAATTCGGCGGTAGCTGTCTCCGTAGCTATACTCCCGCACCGTCGACGTGTCGGGGGTTATGTTGTCGGTTCGTCGGTTGACCCGACTGTCGGCGGGCAGATTGGCTAGTCGGGGATCAAGATTGGGCAGGGGTTCGGCGGCCGGCAGCACAATGTACTCTTTAGGCTCCAGGAAGCGCCGTTTCAGCCGAAACATGCCAAAGGGGTCCTGGCTGGTTACCTCAACCTGGCCTACCGTGAAGGCTCCCCGACGGGAAAGGTAGGTCTCAATACGCCAGGAACGGCTCTGTTCTTTAACCAGGCCGATGCCGCGTCCGGAAGAATAACCCGGAATATCCGAGACCTCGGTTACCTCCAGCCACGACTTGGGCAGACGGTTGAGATTGTTGACCCGCATCTGGCCTTCCAGATAGCCGCCAACTTGACCGCGCTGCGACAGGCGGGTCAACTGTATCTGAATCCCTCTCAGGTTCAGCCAGGCCCAGGCAAATCCCACCGCAGCGAGTAGAATCAGCACATATAACAGCTTGAAGAAGAAGGCGAATCCGGTGGCAAAAGCGTAAAAGGTTATCAGCCCAAAAAGGACTAGCAACCCAATTTTTCGCCTGGTCAGTTTTAGGTTCAGGCCTCTAATGCGCTCAACTCCTGCAGCATGCCGGGATGATATGTTGTGGCTTGGGTTCCAGTTGTAGCGAGGTAGATGTTCTCCGTATTGTTACGCCGTCGGCTGCCGGGCCGCACCGGGCACCGGGACGGTTCTCAAGAGTTCATTTACCACGTCGGTGTTTTGCACCCCGCGCATTCTGGCCGAAGGGGAAAGCACCAGTCGGTGGGCAATTATGGCCGGGGCCAACATTTTCACGTCGTCGGGAATAACATAATCACGGTCTTGCACCAGCGCCATGGCCCTTATGGCCCGGAACAGACCCAGGGAGGCCCGGGGCGACGCCCCCAGCGAAACCTCGCTGTGACGGCGGGTTGCTTCAGTCAGAGATACGATGTACTGACGCACTAATTGGTCTACGTAGATGGCCTTTGCGCCTTGCTGAAGGAGCCTTATATCGTCGGGGGTGGCAACCGCACCAAGGCTGTCAATGGGGTGTGTCTGCTCTTGGCGCTCGATGATGGACAATTCTTCCATGAACTCCGGATAGCCCAGGCTGATCCGCATCAGAAACCGGTCGAGTTGGGCCTCGGGCAGCGGAAACGTCCCTTCGTATTCGATCGGATTCTGGGTGGCCATGACCAGGAAGGGCGTTTCCAGATGATGGGTTATCCCGTCAACGGTAACCTGGTGCTCTTCCATAGCCTCCAGCAGCGCAGATTGAGTCTTGGGCGTAGCCCGGTTGATCTCGTCGGCCAGCACTACTTGGGCCATGATCGGGCCTTCCCTAAACTCAAACTCGCCTCTTTGCTGGTTGTAGACCGAGATGCCGGTGACGTCGCTGGGCAAGAGGTCCGGAGTGAACTGGATTCGTTTGAAGGAGCAGCCGATTGATATCGACAGGCTCTTGGCCAGCATGGTCTTGCCGACGCCCGGCACGTCCTCCACCAGCAGGTGTCCGTCCGCGATTAGTGTGGCTACCGCTTGCTCAACGACCGAGGTCTTCCCTACAATCACTTTATTGATATTTTCAATAATGCGACGGGCTATCGCCGTGGGGGATGCAGTATCCTGCAAAAGAGTCCTCCAATCCAGCCAGTCATAGAAGGGCTGAACCGACAAAAGTGTGGCACCGAGTGTATCACAGGTTTAAAATTGCGGCATCCTTTGGTTGGCGCCCAGGGGATGTTACATCCATTTCCAGTCATGGAATCGTATTGTATTGATGAGGAAGCAATGGTATTGATGCATAGTTCCGGTTCATAATTTAGGAACCACTCCAAGAGTTCTTACAGGAGCTTGAAACGTGATTTCGCGTCGTAATGCAATGTTATGGCCTATTGCCCTGATTGTGATTTTAACCCTGGCTTGTGGCGTCTCCAGCAGCAACCCGGCGCCCGACGCAGCCAATGGGTCGGACACTGGAAATGCCGAACAAAAGGTCCAGGCTGAGTCAGCCGATGGACCGAGCGCCGGGGCGGTTGACCCGGAGGCTCGATCAGACGCTGCCCAGTCTGAGGCCACCGCTACACTGGAGCTCCCCCAAGCACAATCCACCGGCCGGTCTGGAGGCAGCGTTGGCGACCAGGCCCCGGACTTTGTCGGCATAACCAACTGGATCAATTCTGAACCGCTGAGCATTGAGGACCTGCGGGGCAAGGTTGTACTGGTTGACGTGTGGACCTACACCTGCGTCAACTGCATTAGGACCTTCCCCTTCTTGAGGGACTGGCACGCCAAATACGCCGATGATGGTCTGGTGATCGTCGGGGTTCACGCGCCGGAGTTTGAGTTTGAAAAGGAAACCGAAAATGTCGTTGAGGCGGCCAAGCGGAACGGAATAATTTGGCCGATTGCCCAGGACAATGATATGGAAACCTGGAGAGCCTATAATAACCGCTTCTGGCCGGCCAAGTATCTGTTGGACCAGAACGGAGTTGTCAGGTATACCCATTTTGGTGAGGGCGCCTACGCGGAGACGGAGCAATTTATCCGACAGCTCCTGGTTGAAATCGGGGCTGATCTGTCCGACGATTTGCTGGAACTGCCGGTAGACCAAGTCCAGGACGCCACCTTTAGCAGTATGCTGAATTCGGACCCGCGCAGCGTGGAATTAACCCGTGAGCTGTACGCCGGCTACGAGAGGAATTTCTCCGCAATAAGGCGTGGATCTGAGCCCTATGTAGTTCAGTCGGAATTTTACCAGAAGCGGGATGCCCTGGGCAGCTTTGAGGCTCCAGATGAGTTGGTCCCGCACAAGCTGTACTTCAACGGTGAATGGTTCGTTGGCCCGGAAGGGGCCAAGCACGGACGAATGTCGGACAACTATGAGGATTACGTGGCCATCAATTACTCGGCCAAAAGCGTCAACGTCGTGATTGCCTCCGACTCTGGGAAGCCATATCGGGTACGGGTGACCATGGACGGAGAGTATCTCACCGAGGAAAACCGGGGTGCCGACGTCATGATCGGGGAAGATGGCGAGAGCTACCTTCTGGTGACTGAGGCCAAGCTGTACTCAGTAGTCAATAATCCGATGTACGTCAAGCGCAGCACGCTGCGCCTGAGCCCCAACTCCGACGATTTCGAACTGTTTGCTTATACCTTCGGCGTATACCAAACCGGGATGTGATAATGGGCGCTTTAATCTTCAAAGTTTCTTGGCCCAAAGTTTCTTGGCCCAAAGTTTCTTGGCCCAAGGTATTATGCTCCAGGGCTTCAAGGGCCGCGGTAATATCGCTGGTGGCTATCGGGGTGGCCTGTGGAGGCGCCGCTGTCGCCCCCGCGTCACCGCCGAACCTCTCCTCAGTGGTCGGCGTCCCTGAGGGCGGCATCACCCCAATCCTAGCCACCACCGTTCTGCGCACCGGCACTCAGCGGGTGTCCTTCCTTCTGGTCAGCCCCGACGCCCTGATCAAAGCGCCGGTGGCGACGGTAACAACCTCGTATCTGGACGGGGTTGAAGGTCTGGGTGAAACGAAGCAGGCGGTGTTCCATTTGTGGCCCTACGCCATACGCGGGGGGTACAGCACCGAGTTGACATTTGACCGGCCGGGACGTTGGCGGTTGGACATTTCTGTTGACGATGC
Organism: Chloroflexota bacterium; assembly: GCA_022576105.1. The sequence continues at coordinate 5,549 of JACZRM010000095.1, forward strand.
CGATTTTTCCGGCGAAACCCAGTTGGTGGTGGAGATTGCCGAAAAGTCGATCGTGCCGGATATTGGCTCGGTGCCGCCCCTGAGCCGCACCAAGACCCTGGAGAGCGAAGGCGGACTCAAAACTCTGACCACCGACTTCACGCCGGACCCGGACCTCTATTTGCTGACGGTGGAGCAGGCGATTCAAGATTCGAAGCCGGCGGTGATAGTGTTTGCCACGCCGGCGTTTTGCACCAGCCCAACCTGCGGCCCTCAGGTGGATACGGTGGCGGAGCTTAAAGAAATTCATCATGGGGAAGCCAACTTCGTGCACGTAGAGTACTATGACAACCCGGACGAGATTCAAGGCGATTTGAGCCGGGCCAGGCTGGCCGATGTGGTTAAGGAATGGGGTTTTGACCAGATCCCCAACTGGTTCAATGAGTCTTGGGTCTATGTGCTGGATTCCGATGGACGTATCCACCAGAAATTTGAAGGGTTCGTCACCCTGGAGGAGCTGGAGGAGACACTCCAGCAGGTGCTGGTCAAAGGCTGAAGCCTGCTGAGAGTAAAGGAAAACCTGACCGGTAGGGTCATGCCCGGGCCCGGTTGCTCAACCATTGATCGACGCAACGATCGAAAACAACATAAATGACGCCAGAATCACCAGCGCTGAGACTCCCAGCCCAAACAAGAGAAACATGTAGCCGAAACGGCTGCGACTCCGGCGGCGCTCAAACCGCTCGGTGTAATACTGGACATGGGGACTGCTGTAGGTCCGTTCCTTTTCGTCTCGCATCTCAGAAACCTGCCAGATAGTTGTTTAGCACCACCATCATTTAGTTCCCCGCGTACCCCAATCCCCATTATAGAAGCCATCACCGTCAATTGGATAACCGGAAGCCTGGTCTGGTGCCTGGTTCATCGGTAAGATGGCGGATTGTCTTCAAGGCTAAGTTGGAAAACGAGAATGGCTCGCTATTCACCGTGCCACTTTTTTAGTTGCTCTCGTCAGCCGAGTTGCTTGAGAACGTCGGTCGAGTAGGCCGGAAGGCCGTATCGAGACCACCTAGAAAGAAACGCCATCTATGCTGTACCTACCGGGCCATTCGAGAGGAGGGACCGGCAGTTGAATGAAGCATGGATTGGCCTTCACCTTCTGCC
>JACZRM010000096.1 GCA_022576105.1 Chloroflexota bacterium
CAGTTCGAACGGACGCTGATCATCGCCGAAGACGGCGCATATGTAAGTTACCTGGAGGGCTGCACCGCCCCCGCCAGGAAGACCCACCAACTCCACGCCGCAGTGGTCGAACTGGTGGCCCTGGACAACTCTGAGATCAAGTACTCCACCCTGCAGAACTGGTTCCCCGGCGACAAGGACGGCGTCGGCGGAGTCTACAATTTCGTCACCAAACGGGGCATCGCCCACAAGAACGCCAAGATCTCTTGGACCCAGGTTGAGACCGGCTCGGCCATAACCTGGAAGTACCCCAGCGTGATATTGAAAGGCGACAACTCGGTCGGTGAGTTCTACTCGGTGGCGCTGGTTAACAACTACCAGCAGGCCGACACCGGCACCAAGATGATCCACATTGGCAAGAACACCAAGAGCACCATTGTCGCCAAGGGAATCTCCGCCGGACACGGCCAGAACACCTACCGAGGACTGGTCAAGATTAACCCGTCAGCCACCGGAGCCAAGAATTATACCCAGTGCGACTCGCTGCTCATTGGAGACCAGTGTGGCGCTCACACTGTTCCCTACATTGAAGTGCGCAATCCCACCGCCCAGATAGAGCACGAGGCTACCACCTCCAAGGTTAGCGACGACCAGTTGTTCTACTGCCAGCAGCGGGGCATTGGCATTGAGGACGCTCACTCCATGATTATCAACGGCTTTTGCCGGGGAATCTTCCAGGAGTTGCCCTTTGAGTTCGCCATGGAAGCGGGCCAGTTGTTGAAGGTCAGCCTGGAAGGAGCGGTGGGGTAGAAACCGCGGGCGGTATTGCTTCGCTTTGCTCGCAATGACATTGGCTGTCTTGCTGAGGCGTTCTGAGCAGAGTCTGTCATTGCGAGGGGTGTAACCCCGAAGCAATTTCCCTCTAGACGCGGGCTTTACTATCGCATGCCAATCAGTTAAGAACCCGCATAATTACCAGTTAGGAACTACATGAATCCAATTCTAGAAATCCGTGACCTTCACGTTTCGGTGGCAGGCCAAGAAATTCTGAAAGGCAACGACCTGACGGTAAATGCCGGTGAGGTTCACGCCATCATGGGGCCCAACGGTTCCGGTAAGAGCACCCTGGTCAACACCCTGGCCGGTCGGCCTGAATACACCGTCACCAGGGGTGAGGTGTTGTATCAAGGTCAGAACCTGTTGAAAATGGAACCTGAAGACCGGGCCAAGGCTGGGCTTTTCCTGGCCTTCCAGTACCCGGTGGAACTGCCCGGGGTGCGGACCTGGCAGTTCCTGAAGGCCGCCGTTGACGCTCGCCGCCAGCACCAAGGCGAAGAGGAAATGAGTGCCCGGGAGTTCGACCGTCTCTTGAAAGCCAAGGTTGAGATGGTGGAAATTGACCCCGACTTGATCAAACGCGCGGTCAACGAGGGCTTCTCCGGCGGCGAGAAAAAGCGCAACGAGATTCTGCAAATGGCCGTGCTGGAGCCTACGTTAGCTTTGCTGGACGAGACCGACTCGGGGCTGGACATAGATGCACTGCGCATCGTGTCTGAAGGGGTCAATAAATTGCGCACCCCGGAGAATGCGGTGGTCCTGGTGACCCACTATCAGCGCATCCTGAATTACATCACCCCAGATTACGTGCATGTGCTCTTGGATGGCCGCATCGTGCGGTCCGGCGGGCCGGAGTTGGCCCATGAATTAGAAGAAAAAGGCTACGACTGGATTCGCGAGGCTGTGGCCTAGCGTCCGTATCAGCAGATGACCCAAACCACTACCAAATTTCCCCAATACGCGGCAGATTTTCAGGCGCTGCTGGCGGTCGGCGGAGAACCCGCCTGGCTGGGCCAGCTACGGGAGCAGGCCTGGTCCCGGTTTGGCCAATTGGGTCTGCCCACACTACGGCGGGGCAACGAAAAATGGAAGTACACCGATGTTCGTCCGGTGGCCAACACCACCTTTGAGCATCCATTGAGCTTGGGCCTTGATGGCGTTCCGGACCAAGAGCAGGTAGCCGCCGTGGCGCCGTGGGACCCAGACTGGACCAACCTGGTGTTTATTGACGGACATTACTCGCCGTCGCTTTCCTCAAATCAGTCCGGCAATCAGCCCGGCGACGTTTATGTAGGAAGATTGGCTGAGGCCGCCGGAAACCACCAGGATGTGCTGCAGAAGCATCTGGCCCAGCACGCCGAATTCCAGGACGATGGCTTTGTCGCCTTGAATACCTCCTTCCTGGCGGATGGGGCCTTGGTGCACGTTCCAGCGGGGCAAAGCCTGGCCGCTCCGGTGCATCTGGTGTATCTGACCACCGACCGTCAACAACCCCGAGTTACCTATCCCAGGACGTTGGTGGTCGCCGGCGGCAACAGCCGGCTTACTGTTGTGGAAAGCTACGTCAGTCTGGCGGCCGGACGCTACTTTACCGATGCCGTGACCGAAATAGTGCTTGAAGACGGCGCCAATGTCGACCACTACCGGTTGCTGCTGGAAAGTGAAGAAGCCTACCACATGGGCGTCAGCCGGGTGTACCTGGGGCCAGACAGCACCTTTACTACGGCTTCTTTCTCCCACGGCGCGGCCCTGGGCCGAAACGATTTCCAGGTGTTGCTGGATGCGCCAGGAGCCAACTGCACGCTAAACGGCCTTTATTTGACCACCGGCACGCAGCATATGGACAACTTCATCAACATTGACCACGCCAAACCCCACGGCACCAGCCGCCTGCTCTACAAAGGCATTCTTGCTGGCAAGTCCAGGGCGGTGTTCGGCGGAAACGTGCTGGTCCGTAAAGAAGCCCAGCAGACCACCGCCCATCAAACCGACAAGAACCTGTTGCTGTCGGATGAGGCCGAAGTGGACACCAAGCCCAGCCTGCTGATTTACGCCGATGACGTGAAGTGCGGCCACGGCGCAACGGCCGGTCACCTCAACCAGGACACCCTGTTCTACATGCGCAGCCGTGGCCTGGACGCGGAGATCGCCAGCCGGATGCTGGTACATGCTTTTGCGGGTGAGATTATCGAGAAGGTACACCTGCCGTCGTTGCGGGAGTACCTGGACCGTCTGTTCATGGCGGCGATACCCGCCGCAAGTCTGAACCTGGGGAGGGCACAGTGACCAACTCCACCCAAGCCCTCGATGTGGCTCGAATCCGCGAGGACTTCCCGATCTTGAAGCAGACCGTCAATGGCAAGCCTCTGGTATATCTGGATAATGCTGCCACCAGTCAAAAACCCCAGTCGGTGATCGACGCTCTGGTGGATTACTACAGCACGGAGAATTCCAATGTCCACCGTGGCGTCCACACCCTCAGCCAGCTGGCCACCGACGATTACGAGGCTGCCCGCAGCAAGATTCGGCAGTTCATCAACGCCGCAGAAGACCATGAGATCATCTATGTGCGGGGCACCACCGAAGGCATAAACCTGGTGGCCCAGACCTACGGGCGGCAGAATGTTGGCCCGGGTGATGAGATCATCATCTCCACCATGGAGCACCATTCCAATATCGTCCCCTGGCAGATTCTCTGCGAGGAAAAGGGTGCGAAACTGAAAATAATCCCCATCAACGATGCTGGGGAGTTGATGATTGACGAGTACGAAAAACTGCTTGGCCCTCGCACCAAGCTGGTCTCCATAGTCCATCAGTCCAACGCCTTGGGCACCATCAACCCGGTGGAAGCCATCATCGAAATGGCCCACAATCAGGGAACACCGGTCTTGGTTGACGGCGCTCAGTCGGTCCCGCACATGGCAATCGATGTACAAAAGATGGACTGCGACTTCTTCGTCTTTTCCGGGCACAAACTGTATGGGCCTACCGGAATCGGCGTGCTTTACGGCAAGACCGAGCTGTTAAATGCTATGTCTCCTTACCAATCGGGCGGCGAAATGATCCGGTCGGTTACCTTCGAGAAAACCCTCTACAACGTGTTGCCCCATAAATTTGAAGCCGGAACACCCAATATTGCTGGATCCATCGGTTTGGGCGCTGCCGTAGACTATGTAAACCAGTTGGGCATCGACCGGATCAACGCCTATGAGAAGGAACTGCTGGAATACGGGACGGATTGCCTGTCAAAAATTGGCGGTCTGAAAATAATTGGCACCGCCCGGGACAAGGGCGGGATTTTGTCGTTTACGCTGGGTGATGTTCATCCCCACGACATCGGCTCAATTTTGGACTCCCAGGGCATCGCCATCCGTACCGGGCACCATTGCGCCCAGCCGGTGATGGAACGATACGGCATTCCCGCCACCGCTCGGGCGTCGCTGGCCTTCTACAACACCAAGGAAGAGATCGACTCGCTGGTCGAGGGCATCGACCGGGTACTTGAAGTATTCAGCTAAGGGGACTAGGGTGTCACTTACTACCCCAATATCTTGAAACTAGGTTTCTCCGTTCGTCCTGAGCTACGATCACATCGAGAGTCCCGACAAAGTCGGACTTGTGGAAGGATGAAAGTAATCCCCTCACCCCCGTCCCCTCTCCCAAAATGGGAGAGGGGTGGCCGAGTTGTAAACGAGGTCGGGATGAGGGAGTAAACCCCCGCTCGTCCTGAGCCACTTCGACAAACTCAGGACAGGCTTGTCGAAGGATGAAAGTAACAAATAGTCGTTGAAAAATGTCTGATTTAACCGACCTGTACCAGGAAATCCTGCTGGACCACAACAGCAGGCCCCGCAATTACCGCAAGCTGGAAGACGCCACCCTCCACGCCGACGGCTACAACCCGCTGTGCGGCGATCAGTACACCCTGTACCTGAAAATGGATGATGACGTGATTAGCGACATTGGGTTTCAAGGGGTCGGCTGTGCCATTTCCAAGGCTTCTGCTTCCATGTTGACCCAGCGAATCAAGGGCATGACCATCACCCAAGCTGAGGCTACCTTCGCCGAGTTCCACAAAATGCTGACCGAGCCCGGCGCCGAAGTGGACTACGATCTTCTGGAGGACCTGGAAACTCTGGCCGGTGTGGCTGATTATCCCACCCGCATCAAGTGCGCCGTCCTGGTTTGGCACACCCTCCGGGCCGCCCTGGACGGCAGGCAGGACCTGGTTATTACTGAGTAATTAATCAGCAATTACTGAGTAGCCGGTTTCTGTGCTTGCGCCAATTGTTCCGCAGTTTTCCCCGTTGTGTTAACCTGATAGTTAGAGGATGTTCAACGGGCGTTTTCCCCCCTTGGTAAGGCGGAAATAATGAGAGCGTAATTGGGCCGACCCAAGGTCCTAGCGCCACAGCATCCGACCTCTACTAGAAGATTGCAAGAATGCCACAATTGCCAGATGTCCCCCTACCAGGTCTGTACGGTGATGCCATTATGGACCATTACCGCAGCCCTCGACATCGGGAGCCAATCCTTCAGCCAGACGTAGAGTCCCACGAGTACAACCCCTTTTGCGGTGATGAAATAACGCTGCAAATCAAGCTGGACGACTGCGGAAGGGTTGCGGCGGTAAGCTCAGTATCCCAGGGCTGTTCCATTATTCAGGCTTCCGCGTCAATGATGGCCGACGTGATGCCCGGGCGCAGTCTGGAGCAACTGGGGGAACTGTCTCAGACGTTTCGCGCCATGATGCGGGGCAATTCTCCGGCCAGGGAAGCATTACTCCAGATGGGAGAACTGCCCGCCTTACAAGTAGTGCGGCAGTATCCGGTGCGAATCAAGTGTGCCTTGCTGCCCTGGGTGGCGCTGGAAGAAGGGATCGAAAAAGTCCAAGCGCGATCCGAGCTTGCCGACAGTTAAAAGTTCAAATTCCCAGCCTCTTCACGCTGGTGCGGCAAAACTGGAAGACAGCGCTCCGAACCCCCGCTTCAGGCCCTTCAGATAGGCTATCTGTCCCAGGTGCTGGTACAACTCGCCGGTGATTTGGCGCAACATGGCTCCCACTGTGAAGTCGTGCCACCAGATGTTGGGACGGTCAGACCTGGGAGTGGCGTTGAAGTCCTCCGGCTCCAGCCCTTGAAGGTATTCCAAGGTGCCGGTGCGTACCGCCGCTCCATATTGCAGCAGCGTTGCCAAATCCAGGGCCGGAAAACCGGCGACTTGCTCGGTGGTGTGGCCGAAGCCGTTATCCCGCGGGGGCAGGCCAAACTTTTCGTGCCAACCGTCCCGCTCCCATATTTCCGACTGCCGCTGGGCGAAGAACTGCAACCACATGTCTTCCACCCGAATCATGTGCCACAGCGTCCAGCCCATGGGATTGGAATCCGGGCCAGGCTGCCAGGCCAGCTCCTCCGGCGTGAGGTCCTGGACAGCTTCCATCAATAGCTGGTGTTCCCGGTTAAAAGCGTCTTCCAGGAATTCGTTGAGGGTCATAACAATTCCTTTTGGTTAGCCGTTTGGCGTTGGCTGTTTTGACACTTTAACTGAGATTCCTCTACTTGGAACCCCTAATAAATTGAAATGCAAGCTGCCTTGAGGAACTAGGAAATCCCCCTCAGTCCCTCTTAACGATTGGGGGAGGTCCGATAGCCCACTTTGCAAAGGGGGCTGGGGGATTTTAGATTGCTCACTAACTAATAGCCTTTGGATGAATAGTTTGTCGTTTTGCTTGCGACGCTGATTCAAGAAACTGGCAGGAAGCTGGATACCAGGCTGAGAAACTCCTCTG
>JACZRM010000097.1 GCA_022576105.1 Chloroflexota bacterium
CAGATTGGCAGCTTTGTGCCGGCCGCCCAAGCCGTAATCTGCCTGGTGGACCGCATCTTCACCCGCGTGGGCCTGCAGGACGACCTGACCACCGGACAGTCAACCTTCATGGTGGAAATGGTGGAAACCGCCGCCATTTTGAACCAGGCGACCTCCCGCTCCCTGGTGATTCTCGACGAAATCGGGCGGGGCACCAGCACCTACGACGGTCTGTCCATCGCGCGAGCGGTGATCGAACATTTGCACAACGACCCCAGGCTGGGCTGCAAGTCACTGTTCGCCACCCACTACCACGAGCTGATCGAGTTGGCCAATACCCTGCCCGGCGTGAGAAACTTCAATGTGGCGGTGGCGGAAGATGGCAACGATGTGGTGTTCTTGCACCGCATTATCCCCGGTGGCGCCGACCGAAGTTACGGAGTGCATGTCGCCCGCCTGGCCGGTCTGCCCCCAGCGGTGGTGCATCGGGCCTGGGAGGTGCTGAGCGATTTGGAAAAGCCCGCTGCGCCGCAAACAGTTCCGGGAAAGCGTGGCGCAAAGCCAGCTTCGCCCTTGCTGCAAATGCCGCTGTTCAGTCCCATCCAGCCACTATTGAACGATGTCCTGGGCGTGGACATTGCCAACCTGACCCCTCTGGAGGCCATCAACAAATTGTATGAGCTTCAGGAAAAAGCCAGAGGACTGGGCGCAGCCGAATAGCCCTCCATAAACCTGGGCCTGGGGTAAATTTGCATACTGCAGTGGGCCGCTGGAAACATTAGTCTAGGAGTAACAGTGAGCATGAAAGCTGAATTTTATACCTGGCGCAGTTGAACTACTTGCCGCAATGTAAGAGAGTTGCTCTTGCAAAAAGGAATTGAGTTGGAGGAGCGGGATTTTTTCAAGGACCGATTTAGCGATGCGGAAATCCGCGGTTTGGGTGTGATGGTTGGAATGTCGAATATTTTTGCCTGGCGCAGCCCAAGTTTGAAGAAGCTGGGCCTGGCCGGTCAGGATATACCGGAAGACCAGATGGTGAAGCTGATGCTGGAAGAGCCCCGGTTAGTCCGGCGGCCTCTGATCAAGATTGGCGACCGGTTGTTGGTGGGCGGCAACCTGAAGGTCCTGGCCGAAGCTCTGGGAGATTAGCGCCGCTGGCTGGCCCGGCGGGTCCAAGTAGTCGGCGTTGGTCACGCGCACGGGTTAGACCGGGGCGCGAAACGAAACATCTACTTTCTCGCCACGCTACAGTCACTTATTTCTGGTTGGACCGGGAATATAATTGTGATAATCTGAGGGGTGAACTATACCAAAAGGACTTATGCCCACCAATGAAAATCTTCTTCGATGTCGACTACACCATCCTGGGGCTGGATGATTCGTTAAGACCGGGCACCATCGATACCTTTGAAAAGCTTCAACACGATGGCCATGAAATCTACATTTGGTCGGGCATGGGCGAGCGCTGGGAAGTAATCGAGAAGTACAATCTAAAGCCCTACATCAGCGGCGTCTACGAAAAACCCACCCATCACTTCCACGAGCGGCTGGAGGAACTGAAAATCCCCTTTGAGCCGGAGTTCGTTATTGACGACTATCCGGAGGTGGTCGCGGCCTTTGGCGGGGTCTGGGTGCCGCCGTATTTCTTCGCCAGAAGTGTAGATGCGCAGATGGAGCGCATATATAATATCATTTGTGAATTTACCCGGGACGGTTCCTCTGAAGACCGTCAGTACCGGGCCAAAGGCACCAAACTCCCTCTTTTCTAACCCGGACTGGCCGCAGCAGGGCCGACATTTGGGTGGGGTAGGCTAACCAGCATGCCGATCAAGGTCTTAGACCCGGAACTGGCCTCACAAATCGCCGCCGGAGAGGTGGTGGAACGGCCGGTATCAGTGGTTAAAGAGTTGGTGGAAAACTCCCTGGACGCCGGCGCAACCCAGATAACCATCGAGATCAAGGGCGGCGGCGTTGAGCAGCTTCGAGTCGTGGACAACGCCGAGGGCATCCAGGCCGACCAGGTTGAGTTGGCCTTTCAGCGCCACGCCACCAGCAAACTGCAGCATCGTGATCAGCTCGATTCCATTGGCACCCTGGGATTCAGGGGTGAAGCTATCCCCAGCATCGCCGCCGTTTCCCAAATGTCCCTGACCACCAGGCCCCACGACAACAGCAGCGGATACCAAATCCAGTACCGATGGGGGCAAAAGGTCAGCGAAGGGACTCAGGGCTGCTCCCCCGGCACCTCGGTCACCGTCAGTGACCTGTTCGCCAACCTGCCCGCCCGCCGAAAATTCCTTAAATCCAACTCGGCCGAGGCCTCCCGCATCCGGGAGTTGGTCGACCGTTACGCTCTGGTCTACCCGGAAGTCCAATTTCGGTTGATGGTAGATGGGCGTACCTCGCTCACCACCCCTGGCGCCGGCAAACCAGAGGAAGCGTTGCTGGCGGTATATGGGCCGGAGGTGGCCGCGGGAATGATGGCGGTGCAAGATGAAGACCCTGAAACCGGCTATCGGGTATCCGGCTTCGTTAGCGCACCCCGATTGAACCGGGCCAACCGCACCTATATGACTTTCTTCATCAACCGTCGCTGGATTCAGAACCGCATGCTTGCCTTCGCGGTGGAAGAAGCCTACCACGGTCTGCTGCCGGAGCGCCGCTACCCCCTGGCGGTGATGAACCTCACCCTGCCCTACTCCGAAGTGGATGTTAACTCACACCCGGCCAAGCGTGAGGTGCGGTTCCACAACGAAAGCAAGGTTTTTTCAGTGTTGCAACGAGCGGTGAGGGCCGCCCTGATCGCCGACTCACCGGTCCCGGAATTGGGCCGGTCGGCGGTTGGCGGCCAGCAGTCGGGCTATGGGGGAGCCGCGCCGTCCCCTGGGTTTTTCTCCAGCGGATTGGACCGTCAGCGAAGCGGTTTCTCCGGACCGACCGGCGACACCCGACCGGCCAGCGGGGAATCAACTGACTTGGGCCTTACTCCCGGTCAGGCGCTGCCGACGCTGAGGGTGGTCGGTCAGGTAAGGTTGACCTACATCGTGGCGGAAGGCCCGGACGGAATGTACCTGGTGGACCAGCATGCCGCCCACGAACGGGTGCTGTTCGACGGCATTGTGCGCAGAGCGGCCGACCATGTGCCGGAGATACAGTCCTTGCTGATGCCGGTCACTCTGGAAATGACGCCGTCGCAGATGGAAGTGTTCCAGAACAACCTGACCTTTCTGGCGTCCTACGGATTCGATGTGGAATCATTTGGGGAGAATAGTTACCTGCTGCGGGCTGTGCCCAGCGTCATGACTTCCAGCGACCCGGGGCAATCATTGCTGGACATTCTGGACCTGGTGGCTTTCGAGGGTCTGGTGAGGCAGCACGACGATGTGCTGGCCGCGTCGATTGCCTGCCACAGCGCCATTCGCGCCGGAAAGCCGCTGACCGAGCCGGAGATGCGGGCGCTGTTGGAGCAGTTGGAAGCTACCGACAATCCCCACACCTGCCCGCATGGCCGCCCCACCCTGATCCACTTCAGCGAGTACCAGATGGACCGGGAGTTTGGACGGCGTTAAGTCCGAAGTGGTCTAGCCCACAGATTACCCTCCGACGATTCAAAGAAAAAGCCAAACCTGCCTCCCATTTTACTCAATCTGGGAGAGGAGTTTGGCTCAAAAGTATCGATTGGGGCCTGTGATTGAGGCCAAGAACCTGTCTATCATGTCACCCTGAGCATTGCGAAGGGTCTAAAATTCAGCGAAATATATTCTTCGCATCATTCAGGATAACCTTTAAGGCAAGGCCCAGTCTGGGAGAGGAGTCTGGCTTAAAGCTGATTTTGTTAGGCGGTCTAGCGGCGGCGCGGGTCGGTGCGGGGGTCTTGGGCGGGGTGGAATATAGAGTCTGGCCCAGGGAATTCCTGATTCCTGGCCTTTTTACTCAGGCCCAGCAGTCCGGTGGATACACCGGCCAGCGCGGTTACTCCCAGGCCCAACTTGACCAGGAAACTGCGGCGGGACTGTCCGGTTTGGTTCAACTCTTTTGACACGATGTTCTCCGACAACAATTCGATTGCGGGTATATTTTAACGCTTGGAGGGCGTTTTGGGAACTGGGCGAATTGACTAATGGTGGCTGGTTCAGAGCTGCAAAATCTGCTCGAATGCCCGGTCAGTGGTGAGGCAGTTGAACCATGAGCGAACTGCCATGTTCGGGGCATGCCTGTTAGTGGTGAGCCCTTTGGCAGGCTCAGAACGAACCGGGGTTTACTCCCTCACCCCGACCTCGTTGGCAACTCGGCCACCTCTCTCCCAAAAATGGGAGAGGGGCCGGGGGTGAGGTCCACTTTGTTCGTCCTTCGACAGGCTCGGGACGAGCGGATTTGCCCGTTCGTGGTGAGCTCCGATTTTATCGAGAGTCCCGACAGGGACGGGCCAGTCGAACCATGAGCCGTCTATGTTATACCCGCATCCTCAATCACCATCTGAGCCACCCGGCGTCCCATGCGCACCGAGTAGTTGGTGCCCCGGTCCTCCGGGTAAATCTGGGTGGTATTGGCCAGATACAGGCTCTTGATCGGTGTCCGGTGGTCTGGAATCCGCTGGCGGTAATTCAGGCCAATAATGGGTTGAGCGCCGTCAACCTTGTGGTAGTGGTACTCGGTAATCCAGGATGGATCAAATTCGGGATTGATCTTTTTCAGGTGGGGGATGTATTCGGCCAGCAGCTCTTCCTGACTCATCTGGTACAGAGGATTTTCCCGGCTGAGATAGTTGGTCACATAGACGATGTGATTGTTCCCATACAGGCTCTTGTCGATCAGGTTCGTGTGCTCAATGACTCCAACAAATGGCAGAGACCGGTCGGCAATGCTCATCCAGTAAATGTCGGATAATGGCCGGTCCAGCACCAGAATAATCAGCACCGCCGAAAGGTATCTGGCCTCCGACAATAGGTCCAGGTAGTCCTGCGGCAGTTCAGCAACCAGGCGGGGGAAAATATAGGATGGAGTGGTGGCGATAACCGCATCATAGTTTCTGATTTCCGGGTCTCCTCCAGAAAGCGCCACTTTTAAACCGGTGGCCCTCTGGTCTGCCACCATGACCTGCTCCACCCCGGCTTGCAGATGCACGTCTCCGCCCTGGTCCTGAACCCGCTGCGACAGCACCTCAAATACCTCGCCGAAACTGCCCATGGGGTATCCCAACCGTTCTTTTTGCAGGGTCTTGCCCCGCGACGCCACCCGCAAGTGAATCTTGCCCCACAGCCAGGTCATGCTGATCTGATCGTAATAATCCCCGAACTTGCCCCGCAGCAGCGGCTCCCAGATTACCTGGTAAGCAGCCGGTCCCATGTGGCCGATGATCCAGTCCTTGGCGGTGATGTTTTCAAACTGATGCCAGTTCTTGGTTTTCTGCAGGGAGAAGGTCCAAAAGCCCACTCGCAGTCGCTGCGATAGCGGGAGGGGAGTGAACCTCAACAGGTCGAGCGGAGTGGAAAATGGCCAGATTTTGCCGCTGTGGTATAGGCCCACCTTGGATTCCAACCAGGCCATCTGGTGGCCCAGGCCCAATTCCTGGATCAATTGGACGATGTCGGTGTCGCTGACGAACAGGTGGTGATAACCGCGTTCAAGTTGTCCTCCGCCCACCGGAAAGGTGGACGCCTGACCACCTAGAAAAGGCGCCTGCTCAAAGACCTCGGCGTAATGCCCCTGTTTCGTCAGCTCGTAGGCGGCGGCCAGTCCAGCCGCGCCACCGCCGATAATTCCTACCCTCATGGGGTTTCCTCTCCAGGTCGAAGTCCAGGCTGAAGCTGCGGCCCAGCCTCGGTCTCAGTCTCGGCGTCAGGGCGAGAGTCGGCCAGTCCCCGCAGTGAAAGGTTTTGCCTCCAGAGCAAGACCAGCCCCACCAGGTTTACCGGCAGCCACAGGGCCACCACGTGCAGGAAGCCGGCGTACACCGCGCCAACCGATGCCCCAACGCCCAATACCACCAGGGTCTGCTGTGCGGCCAGCTCAAAGGGCCCAATTCCGCCGACGCTGGTGGGCAGCGCGCTGGCCAGGTTGGAGGTAGCAGTTAGCAGCAGCACCACCAGCAGTAAAACCCAGAATGACCCGAAGAAAGTGTCGATGCCGAAGGAGTAGCTCACCAGGAGGTACATCCCCCCTTCCACCAGCCACACCGGTAGGGACAGCAGGAACACAATCAGGTGCTTTTTAGGCGAAGAGAGGATACTCAGGCCGCCAATGAAGTTCACGGCCAGCGTGTGCAGTTTGGGCCGAATCGCCGGCGGGGCTGCTCTAAGAAACCAGTCAATTATCCGAAAAAACCAAGGCGAGGAGGCGAGGGTCAGCACCGCCAGCGCCAGCACGAATACGGCGATCAGGCCCAGGGCCAGCGCTATGGTGGTGGCCCGGTATACCTGGCTGATTTCGTCAAATTCTCCAAGCAACAGCAATACCGGTGCGGAGACCGCCGCAAATGCCAGCAGCGTAACGCCGTCGTACACCCGTTCGATGGCGACGGTGGCCAGCGCCGCGCTGCCGCTGACCTTTTCCCGTCGGGCCAGGTAGTAGGAGCGGACCAGCTCGCCCAGTCGGACCGGCATCAAGTTGTTGGCCATGTAGCCAATTACGATCACCGGATACAGGCGGTTCACCTCCACGGTTGCCAGAGGAGA
>JACZRM010000003.1 GCA_022576105.1 Chloroflexota bacterium
ATCAGGGCCTCTGAGAGTTTCTTAGCACCAATATTCCCGGCCAAAATTTCGCGCTTTGGCTACTACGCCTACGCCAAGCCCTTCAGCAGATCAACCTGCCGGGCAATTCGGCCGTCGTGCTCCAGGGCAAATCGCTTGACTCCATTGTAGATCGAATCGGCGTCCAGGTGGGCTTCCGCAATCACGTCGGCCTCGGTGCCACCGGTAAGCCACTGGTTGTCCCAATCGGAGACCAGGGAGTACTCGTCGGTTAGCGGCCCGGGATTGCTCAGCGGCCAGAAGCGGCGCGTGCCGGTGCTCACCACCATCAGGTCGTAGTTGGCGCTGCTGGGCAGCACCGAATTCCGGTAGGCTTCAGGCTGGCGCTGGAACAACTCTTCGCTGATCGCCGACACAACCTTTACGTTGATACCTTCTTGCGCCAACTTCGGCAGCACCGACAGCAAATTCACCGTGGAGGACGACCCTTGGGTCAACACATAACCCTGTTTTGGCCTGCCCGGGTCAAAATCTCTGATGACGTAGTAGCCTTTGGCCGCGGCCTTGGGGTCCTGGTCCGCGAAGGTGCTTCGGTCGGCTACCGGAAAATCCGGGCGGGCCACCTCCAGGACAATTACGCCGACCTTGGGGTCGCGAGCGGCAATTTCAGCCGCCGCAAAATAACCCGAGGCAACGTCGTTGTAGTCCCAGAAACTGAGCGTTATCGCCTGCCCCTTGGGGAAAAGCTTCCACACCTGGGGCGAGAAGATACCGAAGTGAGTGCGGGCATCGGCGGCGGTTTCCGGCCCAGAGTGGCCGGCCAGGATGTTCAGCACCCCCACGCGGAAGGGACTGTCCTGGTTCTGCTGACTCCAGACGCGAGCCGGCAGGTACATCAGGGGAGTGAACGCGCCGTAGGTGCCGCTAAGTGCCCAAACTCCGACATGCTGTTTCGGGTCCATTGAAGCGGTTTGACCCACCAGGCCCACCGCGGTGGAGGCGTTGCCCGCCTCTTGAATTCCAGCCTTGAGCCTATTGCCCAAAGGATTGGTCACCGGATCGTAGTGGCCCCAAATGGAGCCACTCTCCACGTTGATGGAATCGGCCAGGTCTGCCGCCACGATGATGAACCGGTTGTCGGTGACGTAGTTCATCCACTTGACGATTTCCGAGATGGCCCGGCGGGTGCCCCGCACATTGCCGGGCTCTTCAAACAACTTGATGGCGATCTCTTTCTCTTCTCCCGAAACCGAGTTGCGCACCGCCACCCGCTGCGGCTCCATTGGCAGGTTCTCCACCCGGAGCCTGGGGTCTTGAAACGGATCGACTTTGGGGTCGATTCGCAGCGGCAGGTTGTCATCAACGCTATCCCCGATACTCACCAATCGGTCGGCGATCCAGTCTCCCAATCCATTCTGGCCCAACACCGACAGAGCAATGTCGATGTTGGTCTTGAATTGGATCAGTCGCTCCCGGGTATCGGATACCGCCCCGTCGTGGATGCCTTCGAACTTCACGCCGAAGCGCTGCTCGAACGTCGCCGCCAGGCCCTGGAAGTAGTCGCTGTTCATCGTAAAGCCGTAGGGATGACTGGCATAGCTGACGATCTGCTTTCCGTAGCCGGGGATCTCGCCATTGACCGCGGTCGGCCACCATCCCTTCACCGTGCGGCCAATGGTGATCAAGGGCCGGCCGTCGGCCGGGTCCCAGTCCTCCATGGTCTTCAGAGCGGACACAACCTGGTCATAGTCGTTGCCGTCGTCCAGGGTCAACACGTTCCAACCGTAAGAGGCCCACTGGTCTTCAAGACGATAGGACTCATACTCCGGGCGAATCACGCCGCCCAGCAGCGTATCGTCGATACCCGCGTTGTTGAAAGAGAGGAAAATGCGGAGGCGCTTACCCACCTGCTGGGCCAGCGCCTGGGTCTTCATTTCCTGAGAATGGCCGGAGGTCAGGGCAAACTCGCCTTCAATGGCCAGGATTTTCAGGCTGTCGGGCGCTCCCATCATGTCCCAGAAAGCCGCCTTGCCCGCCGCGGTGGCGATGCCGATGCCCGACGGCCCGCCGTTAACGTCGTTGGTCACGTCGGTGGTCTCGGCGTGGCCAGCCAGCGCCCGGATTCCGCGAATCTTGGCCTGCGCCATCAGCGGATGGTCAGTGAGATCGAAATCCCGGAGCAACGACTGCAACGCCCCCTTGCCCCGGCGGAAGCCCAACGCATCAATGGACAGTATGGCCAGGTTGGGATCGACTGCGTACTGTGAATCACCGGTCTGGGCCTGTTTCCGGGCCAGCGCCTCTCCCAAGATCATCCATAGCGCATAGGCCACCGGAGCATTGTGCCCGCCCGCCAGCATGAACTTGTCGGCGTAGGGGTGTTTGGGGCGTCGGTAGTCGTATCGCAGGCCGCCCAGCTCCGGTCCAATCAAATGCGCCGCCACCGTGTATGGAGTGTAGGCCAGCGGGCCGCCGAAGTGGCCGGTTTGAGCATAGTTGCCCAACAAGACCAGGGTCATGGCGGTTAGAAAACCAACTTCTTCCAGGCGGCTGCGGTCGTAGTCGGGCAGCGAAACAGAGTTGGCCAAGGTGCTGCTGGACAATACAACGCTTTTGACTGAGTTGCCGGTGGTGCTTGCCATTGCTGAACGCTCCATTATATGGTTTAGGCGGACCGGAGAAACGCTCCGATGATTCACGCGTGAATCTATCGGAGATTATACCTTGCTGGAAGGCCGACTTGTTAGCCCTGCGTGCGTTCAAACTCCTGCATGAAAGACACCAGCGCTGCCACGCCGTCCCGGGGAAATGCGTTGTAGATGGAAGCCCGTATTCCCCCCACCGAGCGGTGGCCTTTAAGTTCGCACAGACCGGTCTCAGCGGCGTGGTCTACGAACCGGGCTTCCAGGTCTTCGCTGGGCAATCGGAAGGTCACATTCATGGTAGACCGATAGGGTGGCAGAGCGTGGCCTCGGAAGAACTCCGACGAGTCGATCAGGTCATAAATCAGCTGGGATTTTTCGGCGTTGCGCCGGGCCATTTCGCCCAGCCCTCCCTGAGCCAGCAGCCATTTGACCACCAGTCCCAGGATATACACCGCAAATACCGGCGGCGTGTTGTAGGCTGATTTCCCCTTGACGTGGGTGTTGTAGTTCAGCATGGCGGGCAGGGTCGGAGGGCTGCGCTCCAGCAGGTCTTCCCGAATGATAACCAGGGTTACCCCGGCCGCTCCCAAATTTTTCTGGGCTCCGGCGTAGATCAACCCGTATTTGGCAACGTCAATGGGTTTGCTGAATATATTGGAAGAAGCGTCGGCAACCAGCGGGACGCCGCCGGTTTCTGGTTCGAGACACCACTGCGTGCCGTAGATGGTGTTGTTGGTGGTGAAGTGCAGATAGTCGGCCTCTGGGTCCAACTCCAACTCATCCTGGTCCGGCACTCGCACAAACCCCTCGGCCTCGGTGGAACCGGCCAGGTTAATCTGCCCCACCCGTTGCGCGTCCTGGAAGGCCAATTTTGCAAAACTACCGGTGACCACATGGTCGGCTTTGCCATTGGGCGTCAGCAGATTCATGGGCACCATTGAAAACTGCATCGACGCTCCGCCCTGGAGGAACAGGACTCGGTAATTCTCCGGGATAGCGGCCAGCCGACGGATGTCTTCCTCCGCTGTTTCCATTATGCCGATTATGGTCTTGGAGCGATGACTCATCTCCAAGACCGAAATTCCTACACCCGGCACCGCCAGCAAGTCACGCTGGGCCTCTTCCAAAACCGGTAAGGGAAGAGCCGCCGGCCCGGCGGCAAAATTATAAACTCGGTCGGTCATAACCTTCCTAACACCCCATGATCCCGGTCACGCCAAAATCCCGGCGAATATGGGCCTTGATAAATCCGGGGGAAATTGTCAGCAACCGCCGATAGTCTATGATTTAGCCGTAATTGAGTCAAGCGACGGCCCGCGTCCAAGACGCCCCAGGCTGGAAGGCTGGAAGAGCTGGTGCGCCCCCGATATTACCTGGATTATTGAGGGTTCCCACAACGCCAGCACCAGGCAGAGGACCGGCCCGTTATCAGACAAACAAAACCCCCGTTGGTCAACGGGGGTCGAGATTCGACGCTGGAGCTGCAAATATGCGCCATACACTTGCGGATCATTCTGTTGGAACGCACCCCTACTTAAATGGCGATTCCCAGCCGGGGCACGAACGGCTGGGAATAATGACCTTCACCTTTCATGGTGATTAACAGTATGGGCCTAATCGATTCACGACAAATAATCCTCTCAAAAGAGAGGATTAAAACGACCGCTCGAGACGATGCGAATTGGGCTGGGCGACGTTAGCTAAATGCCCTGCCTACGCAAGGCGATAATTAGCTGGCTGCGCCGATGCGGAAGACTTTGGTCTTGCACACCGGGCAGGTGCCCTGGGTGGCGGGACGACCATTCTTCATCGTAATGGCCTGGGGATCCTGAATCTCGCGCTTGCTCTTGCACTTGACACAGTAAGCTTCCATAATCTTCTTACTCCACTTCTTAAACTTTAGCTTACACTATACCTATATCAGTTATTTCGTTCATAGTCAAAGGGGATTTAGTCACGAGCTTTTGCGAGTTTACCACCCAGTATTGGGCAAATGTATCTGAAACGGCGCTTCTGGTCCATGCTGACTCCTAAATTGACCGCACCCTACGTTGGCATTACCGGAATAATGAATCCCACCGAATCCCGCTCTATCGCCGACGCCGTACCCACCAACTCCAACCGACAGGCTATGATTGGCGCGTTAGTCAGCCAAAAGAGCATGGGGGGCCGGCCCAACCAATGGCCCAATCGTTACCCCAAGACCGACCAAGTAGCTGACCTGTTTCTGCCGCACCCAGCGGTATTCAACGTAGTCCACTACAATACCGACGATCCAACCACGCTTTGCCAGCAGCTATCTGAAGTTGTCCAGCTAGCCGGGCCAAACCTCCACGGTTTTCAGTTGAACCTGCCCTGGCCTCCCCCGGATGAACTGGGCAGGTTCGCGGACCAATACCCCAGTCTAAAATTGATTCTTCAGATTGGTCAGGAATCTTGCCGCTTGGCGGCGGAAGACCCGGCCGGGATTGCCGGCAGACTCAGAGCAGACTATCAGGGATTGGTCCACTACGTTCTGTTGGACCTGAGCGCGGGTTATGGCCAAGCTTTGGACACTTCCTGGTGTCTTCAGCAGCTGCGTGAGCTACGATCCGCAAATCTGGAATTGGGATTGGGGGTGGCTGGAGGCCTCAGCCCCAGCTCTCTGCACCTGATAATACCGTTGATCGAAGAATTTCCCCATTTGAGTATTGACGCGGAAGCCCGCTTGCGGGACGAGCGGGACGCGCTGGATATGGGCCTGACGCTGGATTATATTCAGCGCGCATTCACAATGTTCGGCGACTGAGCGATGATCCAATCATTTCGACCAATGGAGGTTCAGCGTTGCGAGTAGATGTACACACCCACGTTTGGCCAGATAAAATCGCCGGTGTGGTGCTGGAACGGTTGGAAGACCAACTGCAGATCGACGCTATTGGGCTGAACACTGTTGACAGCCTGAAGGCCCACATGAGGGAATCGGGTGTGGACAAGTCGGTGGTGCTGGGGGTGGTGGACCGCGCCGACCAGGTGACGCGGGCCAATGACTGGCTGATCAGCATTCAGGACGATCTGCTGGCGCCCTTTGGGGCGATGCATCCAGACCTGGACGACAAAGGCGGGGAGGTGCAGCGGCTGCGGCGAAACGGTATCAAGGGCATCAAGCTGCACCCGATGATGAACCGCTTCTACCCCGACGACCCTAAAATGTTCCCCATTTACGAGGAAATGGGTGAGGATATGGTGCTGGCGATACACTCAGGGCGGCTGCCCAACATCGGGGCCGACGCGACGGTGTACTCGCCACCCCGGCGCATTATGAACCTGGTGCGCCAATTCCCCCGCCTGAAGGTAATTGCGCTGCACCTGGGCGGGTTCTACATGCTGGACGAAGCCGAGCGGGAGCTAATTGGGCAGGAGCAGGTGCTGATCGACACGACCTGGCCGCCGTCGCTGCGGGAGGTAGCCGCGCAGACCCTGACCAGCATCATCAACCAGCACGGGCCGGACAAGGTGTGCTTCGGCACCGACTATCCGCTGGCCAGCCAGAGTAAAGACGCCGATTACCTCCTGGAGTTGGACCTTTCCGACGCTGATAAAGAGCGCATTTTGGGGGAAACCGCCCGGGAACTGATTGGCCTGTAGGCTGCGGCCGGTTCAGTCCATCCCAAACGCTTTCAGGATAAAGGCATACTCCAGGGCCACTTCCTTTAGCCGGTCAAACCTGCCGGATGCGCCGCCGTGGCCCGAGTCCATATGAATTTTCAGCAGCAGCATGTTGTCATTGGTCTTGGTATCTCGGAGGCGGGCGGTCCACTTGGCCGGTTCCCAATAGGTGACCCGAGGGTCGCTGATGCCGCCGGTAATCAGCATGTGGGGATAGTCCTGGGCGGTGACGTTGTCGTAGGGGGAATACGACTTGATATAGTCGTAATACCGCACATCATTGGGGTTCCCCCACTCGTTGTATTCCATGGTGGTCAGTGGCAGAGTATTATCCAGCATGGTGTTCAGGACATCGACAAAGGGTACGTGAGCCGCCAGCGCCTTGAAAAGATCGGGGCGCATATTGGCCACCGCCCCCATCAGCATGCCACCGGCGCTGCCCCCGGCGGCGGCGATATTACCCTTGGTGGTGTAGCCCTCCCCAATTAGAAAATCGGCGCAATCGATGAAGTCGGTGAAGGTGTTTTTCTTGTCCAGCAGCTTGCCCTTCTCGTACCAGTCCCAGCCCATCTCCATGCCGCCCCGAATGTGGGCGATGGCGAAAATGAATCCCCGGTCCACCAGACTCAGACGCGCCGACCCGAAGTCGGCCTCCATGATAATGCCGTAAGACCCATACCCGTACAAATATAGGGGCACCGGGCCATCCAGCGGTGTATCTTTTCGGTACAGCAGGGAAATGGGGACTTGCGTGCCGTCACGGGCTGGAGCCCACAACCTTTGAGTTATGTAGTCGTCCGAATCGAACCCGCCCAACACTTCAACCTGTTTCTTGAACTCGCGCTCGCCGGTCACCAGATTATAGTCGTAGATGGTCGGTGGCGTGGTCATTGAAGCGTAGGAAAAACGCAAGGTGGTGGATTCCCATTCCCGACCCTCAACCACCCGCAGCGAATATACCTGCTCGTCAACTGCCACCTCACTGGCGTCTTCGCGATCCAACTCCATGGTCCAGATTTGAGGCAGTCCCTCGCTGCGTTGCTCGATCACCAAATAATCCTGGAAGGTGTGCAGGCCCATTATCGGCCGGCCCGGTTGGTGCCCGATAAAGTCGGTCCAATGCTCCTTGCCAGGCGCAGCGATGGGCGTCGCCGACACTTTGAAATCCTTGGCGCCGTCGCCATTGTGTCGAATCAGGAACCGGTCGCCGTGGTCAACCACGTCGTATTCAAAATCGGTATGCCTGGGTTCGATCAGGGTCAACTGGGCATCGGGTTGGTCGGCATCCAGGAAATACCACTCCGACATGTTGTTGCCGCCGGTGACTATGTAGATAAACCGCTGACTCTGCGACTTGCCAACGCCGACGAAGAACCTTTCGTCCTTTTCATGGTCGGAGAGTTGGTCTTGAGCCGAATCGTCACCCAAACGATGACGGTAAATCTTGACCGGACGGTGGTGTTCGTCCAGCACGCTGTAGAAGAAGGTCTGGTTGTCGTTGGCCCACACCAGCGAATAGTAGGTGTTGGGGATGGTATCCGGCAGTAGCTGGCCCGACTCCAGGTCTTTCACCTGAATGGTGAATTGCTCCGACCCATCGGTATCCAACGAGTAGGCCAGCCAGCGATGGTCCGGGCTGTTTTCCAAGGCTCCAACCCGCAAGTAGTCCTGGTCTTGGGCCAGCACGTTGGCGTCCAGCAGGACTTCTTCGTCGGCCTCCAGGGTTTGATGCTTGCGGCAAAATATGGGGTACTGGCCGCCTTCCTGATAGCGAGTGTAGTAATAGTAAGCCCCTTCCTTCTCCGGCACGGTGGAATCGTCCTCTTTAATGCGTCCCCGCATCTCCTGGTAGAGAGTTTCTTGCAGCGCTTCGGTTGGGCGCATCACCGCATCGGTGTGGGCATTCTCCGCCTCCAGGTAGGCTATGGTTTCCGGGTCATCCACCGACTTCAACCAGAACCAGGGGTCAATCCTGGTGTCGTCATGCAGTCTCAGCTCCTGGCGCCTTTTGGGCGCGATGGGGGGTTGAATATCCATCAAGCAGGTCTCCAAATGAGTGTTAGCGGGTTCAATCGATGCTGGTTGAAGGGACAGCGGTTTTTCTGGCGGCAATCACCTCGGCATACAGGGCTTCCACTTGAGACAACGCCTCCGGCATATCGTGGGACTGAATGCGGGCCAGGCTGCGTTGTCCCATTCGCGGCCAGTTGGCTTTTTGATCCAGGATATGGAGCATCTTGGCCGACAGGTCATCGGGTTCAAGCTGGAACAGATAGCCATTATCGCCGTCCGATACCAACTCCGGCAAGGCCATCGAGTTGGCGGCCAGCACCGGCAGCCCGGCGGCCATGGCCTCCATCACGGCAATTCCCTGAAGCTCGGCCGCTCCCGCCCCAATATACACGTCGGCCATATTGTACAGTTGAATCAGCTCATCATCCGGCACGTAGCCGGTGAATATTACCCGGTCTTTGAGGCCCATTGATTTTGCCAGCTTCTGGAATGCCGCCTCGTCCTTGCCTTTGCCGACGATGACAACCTGAAAATCCCGATGGCGGCCCGCCAGCGCCGCAGCGTGGATAATCAAATCTACCTTCTTGTCCTGCTCCAACCTTCCCACCGACAAAAAGGTGGGGATATCAGGCCGAATCCCATACTTGGATAACAAATTCCGGGCAGAAATCACCTTAGCGTATTTCTGCAGATCGACTCCATTGGAAATCACGCGAGTTCTGGCGGTTAGCCCCACCGATTTCAGGATGCTCAGGCAGGCATGGGACGGCGATAGCACGCAATCCAGGCGGTTGTAAGTCCGGAGGTAGTGACTCCACATGATGGATGAGACTAGCGGGCGCAAGGGCCCGGGGATGTACCCAAACAGGTTATCCGGCACAAAGTGGTTGGTGCCGACCACCGGCAGCCCCCTTTTACGCGCCTGTATCCAACAGCCGCGCCCCAGGATAAAGTGGTTCTGAATGTGTACGATATCGGGCTTGAACTCGTTGAAAATGCGTTCCAGTTTAGCGGCGATGCCAACCCAAGAGGTTACCCGAAACTGGGGGTGCACCGGCCTGGTTGAGAAGGACGCGATCCGGTACACGATCACCGCCGCTGCGCCTGGGACATCGCCTGGTTCGGTCATCTTAGCATCGTGCGTCGCCAGGTTCGGCGCGATCACCGCAACGGAATGGCCGCGACCGGCCAGCCCGTTGGCCAGCCGCTGAGTGGCCACCGCCGCGCCGTTAAGCTGAGGCGGATAGGTATCATTGGCAATCAATACGCGCAGCGGTGTCAGCACATTTACAGTCCGATGGAGTCCAATAAGTCCGCCCCCCTCTTTATCTCCCCCTGGCTGAGGCTGACAGGGGGAGATAAATTGATGAGGTGTTATACGTCTTTAGCGCAAAAAGCGATGTTATTCTGAGACGGAACGTAGTGAAGGCGAAGAATCTAAGATTCTTCAGTCGCGGAGTTTAGCCTGAGTGGGGCCGAAGGGCTCCTTCAGAAAGACATGGTGCTAGGCTAGGGATGCTCAGATACAATGCCTGCCCCATTGAGCCTGGTAGGAGGGAGTTAGAGGGAGGGGTCACCCGACGCTCTCCCATCAAATGAGAGGGCTTGAGACTCCCACCGTAACGTAAGCTCTACCAGCACAGCCGAATACACGCGCCATTCGACAGGCCGGTCCCATCGATAAACTCAGGGCAGGCTCTCAGCTTGCCGAAGTGGCTCAGGACGATCGTGCTGAATTTTTGGCATCGACGAGGCGAATTGGCATAAGACAGACCAGGCATCTAATTCCGGGCATTCGGCCGGAAAACCACCGACGAAAGCTATTCCCCACCTTCAAGGAACCTGGCGAATTGGTGCACCGCATCCTCCTGGCCTCGGGTCTGGATCGACCCGGGGCGGAGCTGGCGGACGTAGTCTATTGCTGCCTGTGGCTCGTAACCTACTTTCACAAAGTAGCAAGCCAGCACCGTACCGGTACGGCCGATTCCAGCGGCGCAGCTAACCACCACCGGACGCTCCCACGTTTCAATCTGTTCCTCAATGAAGTTGACCATACGGTCGATCTGTTCGATGGTGGGGGGCATGAAATCGGGCACCGGCTCATAAAGTTCCACCATCTGCCAGGGCTCGGTGGAGATGGTATTTTCCTCCATGCGGATCACCGCGGTAATATCCTGCAACTTCAAGAATGTTATATCGCGGGTACTGGTCGGCCCCTGGGCTGCGGCCAGTGAACCTTCCATAATCCAGCTAAAATTCATGTAGGCCAAAATTGATGCTCCCCTTTGGGAAATGTCGGCAATCGCGGATGTTCCGGTTGTCCGCTCCACCTGAGGATTCAAACCGTAATCCCGGCTCCCTGCGCGACCATGGCCCAGTGACAGAACCGGAGCCTCCGCGTTGGCGGCTACATTATACGTCGGCTGGGGAAGTTGGGCCACACCTGGCAGCTGCCTGATAGGGCTGGAGATTGTCGTTGGTAGCCTATCCGGGCGGCTACTCCAGAACCGGCGACAATCTGAGGAGGACTTGTTCCCTGGTTAAAGAAGCGATGCTGACCAATTTCTCGCGGGAGCCTCGTCCCCGGATTATTCTGACCCGGAATTTGGCGATGCCCAAAGTGTCGGACAGCAGCGCGATGACCGCCTGATTGGCTTTGCCGGCTTCCGGTGGTGCGGTTACTCGCAGCCGCAGAGTGTCGCCGGTAAAGCCCACCACCTGGTTCCGCGATGCTTTGGGCTGCACCCGTATTTTAATGCTGGCGGAATTCCCTGAAATGGGGTCGGATGAATTGGTCAATGCATTTAAGCCGGTTATCCGAATCAAGGTAACCATTGCCTGGCCGTACCGGTGGTACTTGGGTCTGGTATATTAGGTAGACCGTCCACGCAGGCAGGAGGTCCGGATGAAGTATAACAATATCATACTGGAGAGCGAAAACTCGGTGGCGACCATCCGATTGAATCGCCCCGACGCCCTGAACGCGCTGAACCTTGACCTGCTGCACGAGTTCTCCAGCGCGGTATCCGAAGTTGAAGCCGACCAGTCGGTCAAAGTCCTGGTAATCCGGGGCCAGGGTCGGGCTTTTTGTGCCGGCGCCGACCTGTTGCTCTTTGACTCCCTGTTTGACGACCTGGCCCAGCTGAATCCCTATATTGAATTGCTCAACCGGTGCTTTCTTCAGTTGGAAGGACTGCCGGTGCCCACAATTGCCTTGGTGCAGGGGTTCGCCTTGGCCGGGGGCCTGGAATTAGTGCTGGCCTGCGACATGGTATTGGTCGCGGAGGATGCGCAGATGGGTGACCAGCATGCCAATTTCGGGTTAATGCCCGGCGGTGGGTCAACCCAGCGGCTGCCCCGTCGGGTTGGCATGCAGCGAGCCATGGAGCTGCTCACCACCGGGCGCTGGCTCTCCGGCACCGAGGCTGTCGAATGGGGCCTGGCGCTGCGGGCGGTGCCAGCCGATAGTCTGGATGACGAGCTGGAGGGTCTGCTGGTCTCCCTGCGGGATAAAAGCCGCACCGGGCTGGGATGGATCAAGTCAATTACCCAGCGGGGTAAAGACCTGGCCTTGGCCGATGGCTTGGCCCTGGAAGGCTCTGCCTTTGTGCAGTACTTCGCAACTTCCCCCCACCCCCGACAGGGTATCCAGGCGTTCAAGGAGAAGCGCCATCCCCAGTTTTGATACCTCTCTAATGCCGATAGTGTTTCAGTTTGGCGCCCAAGAGCGGGGCTTGTCACACCGGCGAAGGCCGGTGCCCAGAAACAATCGCCATTCAGACGCTATTGTGGTTTCCGGCTTGCGCCGGAATGACGAGAACAAAACCAATACACTCCCCTAAATGCCGCTTCTCTTGACCCTATGCTGGGGAGATAGTATTTTTGACTGCGTACCCCTAAGCTATTGCCCACTCACTTTTGAACTCCATGCCGACAATTAGAATAAACAGTGAAGACCATTGAAGATTAAGGCCCTGCTCAAGGAAAAACGAACTATATCCTGTGAGTTCTTTCCTCCTCGGGAAGCCGAAGGGATTCCCAGCGTTTTTCGGGCCATCGAACGGGTTCGAGAATTCCGGCCGGACTTCGTTTCGGTGACCTACGGCGCCGGCGGTTCCACTCGTGCGTTTACCGAAGAAATTACAACGCATATCAAGCAGGAGACCGACCTGGAGGTTATGGCCCACCTGACCTGCGTTGCCCAGACCAAGGAAGAAATTCACACTGTGTTGCAACGCCTGGACGGAGCCGGAATTGACAACGTTATAGCATTGCGCGGAGACCCACCTCAGGGGCAGACCGACTTTGTTCCGGTGTCCGGTGGGTTCAACCACGCCACCGATTTGATAAAACATATCCGTGAAAACTTTCAATTTGGCGTGGCCGCAGCTTGCTATCCGGAGGGGCACGTTGAGTCAAACGATATTGAGTCTGACATCAAGTATGCCAGGCTAAAAGTTGAGCAGGGAGCCGATTTCCTGATCACTCAGCTTTTCTACGACAACAGCTACTTTTTTGAGTTTATGGACCGGGCCGCGAAAGCTGGGATTGACGTTCCGGTGATTCCCGGGGTGCTGCCCATCTTAAGCACCCCTCAGATTCGGCGGTTCACCAAAATGTGCGGCGCGAAAATTCCTGCTCAGTTGGACCGGCAGTTGGAACAGTACGCCGATGATGATCGAACCGTGCGGGAACTGGGCGTTGAGCATGCCACCAATCAAGTGAGGGAGCTATGGGAGAGCGGCGTGCCTGGAGTACATTTCTACGTGTTAAACCGCAGTTACTCGGTCTCCAAAATCCTGGACAACCTGCGGCTCCCAGGCCACACTGTAGACGGCTAATTCGGGCTACCTCTTAACTTCAGGGCCAAGGGGCAGCCGCCGACGCACTCCAAGCCATCAATCTTCTTTATGCGCGGTTGACGCTGGATAATCTATTAGATTATGTTAAAAAAGCCGTATCCTCCCCCTTGCCGAGCTGACAGGGGTAGGCAAATTGATGAGGAGTGACTATTCGTCTTTAGCGCAAAAAGCAATGTTATTCTGAGACGGAACGTAGTGAAGGCGAAGAATCTAAGATTCTAATCTTAGATTCTTCAGTCGCGCAGTTTACCCTGAGCCACTGCGACAAGTCCGACTTTGTCGAGACTCTCGATGAAATCGGAGCTCAGGACAAGCCCAGCCTCCCCTTGTTAAGCGGAGTGACTTATTAGACACTATCCTTATTGAACCCCCCAATCGGAGAGTGAGTCTGTGCTGACCACTGGCGTTGACATCATCGAAATCTCCCGGGTGCGTCAAGTCCTGGAACGTTACGGCGAACGGTTCCAGCAGCGAATCTTTACTCCCCAGGAGATTGCCTACTGTCGAGGCAGAGTACCCAACCTGGCGGGCCGATTTGCCGCTAAGGAAGCCACTATGAAGGCGTTGGGCACTGGTGTTCGGGGCGTAGGCTGGAAAGACATCGAAGTAATCCGCCACCAAAGCGGAGCGCCCAGTATCCTGCTGCACGGCCGTGCGAAGAAAAGAGCCGAACGACTGAAGGTAGAGGAAATCTCGCTGAGCATCTCTCACTCGCGGGAATATGCGGTAGCCTTTGTGGTAACTCAGTGTCAGCCCGAAACCTGAAGATCGTCACCGCCGCCCAGATGGTTGCTTTGGAGCAGGCATCGGAGCGCAACGGGGTCAGTACCGACACTCTGATGGAGAACGCCGGACTGGCGGTGGCCCAAGCGGCCCGAGGGATGCTGGGCTCAGTGGCCGGCAGCCGGGTACTGGTGCTGGTTGGGCCAGGCAACAACGGGGCCGACGGGCTGGTGACCGCCCGCCATTTGCAGCGCTGGGGAGCCGACGTAACCGCGTACCTGGCAACCAAACGGCCCGACGATGACCCCAAAATGACGGCGGCGCGGCAGTATGGCATCAGCGTAGTAGACGCCGCAGCTGATCCTGATCTGCAAAAATTAAATCAGCTTTTGGGCGCCAGCCGGTTGGTTATTGACTCAATTCTCGGGACTGGTCGCGCCCGGCCGTTGGAGGGCGTGGTCGGGGAAATCACCCGGAGAGTGAATTCCTGCCGAAACCAGCCAAGACGACCCCAGATTCTGGCCCTGGATTTACCCACCGGAGTCAACGCCGATACCGGCGATATTGACCCGGCAGCCCTGGTGGTCGATGTCACCGTGGCCCTGGCTTTTCCGAAAGTCGGTTTGCTGACCTTCCCCGGCGTGACCAGCGTAGGGCGGCTTGAGGTGGTCGATATCGGCCTGCCCCCGGCAATGCCCGAGGAGCAAGCGATAGACCTGGAGCTGCTGGCTCCGGGTTGGGTTGGGAGTCAACTTCCCGTCAGGCCCCTTAACTCCCACAAAGGCACCTTCGGACATTTGCTGGTTATCGCTGGCTCCCGGAATTATGTGGGGGCCGCCTGCCTGGTGGCCTGGGCAGCCTTGCGGGTTGGCGCCGGGCTGGTGACCCTGGCGACGCCGGAAAGCGTCTACCCCATCGTCGCTGCCAAAGTCACCGAGGCGATCCATCTACCGCTGCCAGAAGACAGCGACGGCCGGGTGCACCCCCAGGCGGCGGATGTAATTCGCAACAGATTGCCTGGAATCTCGGCTCTGGCCATTGGCTCGGGTATGGGCTGGTCCGAAGGCACAACCGAGTTTATGCAAAAGTTGCTTTTAGCTGAAAATCCAACCGGACCCTCGCTGGATATACCGCTGGTGGTGGATGCGGATGGACTGAACAACCTGTCGCGCTGTCCCGACTGGTGGCGGCACATGGGTGGTCGGGTGGTATTAACTCCCCATCCCGGCGAGATGGCAACCCTTACCGGAGCATCCACCCAGCAGGTCCAGGCGGACCGGGTGTTGGTGGCCAGAGAATGGGCGGTTCGTTGGGGAGTCACCGTAGCGTTGAAGGGGGCCAACACCGTTGTCGCCGGCCCGGAAGGTCTGGCCCAAGTCTCGCCTTTTGCCAATCCAGGCCTGGCCTCGGGTGGCACCGGCGATGTGCTAACCGGCATCGTTGGAGGGCTGATGGCTCAAGGGCTGGGCCCGGCGGTGGCGGCTTCCTGCGGGGTATACCTTCATGGCGTGGCCGCACAATCTGTCACCGACCATAAAGGGAATGCCGGGATTGTTGCTTCAGACTTGATTGCAGTGCTGCCTGAGACGATAAAACACTTGAAACTCGTTGCTGAAAACCCTGCTTGATGGAGGACATTTTCATCGAAAATGGGCCCTTCCAGTGATTATTGCAATACAGCCATATGTTATAATTTTGTCACTCAACAACCTGGCCCAAGCACTAGAAATACGCCGGTTCGGGTATAGCGGCGCACCAAAATTGCTCAGGCAAAGGAGGAGCAATTGTCTTTAGAAAAGTTTGTAGAGACTCTCGCGGATCCAGAAATTGATATCCCTTCCTCCGACTTCGTCGAGGTATCAGACCTCTCTCCGGGTGAACTGGGGAACTTTGCCAAAGCCTGGTTCACCATTCCGGTGGAGCGGCAACGCTGGTTCGTTAGCACCATGGTCGGCCTGGCCGAAGACAACCCGGAGTTGGATTTCTGCGCCGTTTTCAAAATGTGTCTCAAAGACCGGGACGAATCGGTGTTGGAAAAAGCCATCGAAGGCCTGTGGGAGTCGGAAGACCGGTCGCTGATTCCCAGTCTGCTGAACATCCTGGGCTCGGATCGAAGCGAAGACGTACGGGCCGCCTCGGCGGTGGCTCTGGGCAAATTTGCCCTCTTGGTGCAAGAAGGCAAACTGCTGCAGAAGGATGCTGACCTGCTTCGGAGCAACCTGATGGCGGTTCTGGAGGATTCGGAAGCGCCTCTGGAGGTGCGCCGCCGCAGCCTTGAGGCCGTTGCTCCCTTCAATACTGAAGATATTAAGAAATATGTCTCATGGGCCTACGACAGCAATGAGTTAAAGCTCAAGTCCAGCTCAATATTTGCCATGGGCCGCACCGGTGAAACCAGTTGGCTGCCGCTGTTGCTAAAGGAACTCCAGAACAAGGAACCAAGCGTGCGCTACGAAACGGCCAACGCCTGCGGTGAATTGGGTGACGAGGAAGTGGTGCCGCATCTCATTGCCCTACTGCAAGATGACGATTATCAGGTGCAGATGGCCGGGCTAGCCGCTCTGGGTAAAATTGGCGGCCCATTGGCCAGGCGGGCACTGCTCCGGCTGGCCAAAGAAGGCGACGCATTGTTGGAAGAAGCGGCGCGAGAAGCTCTGGAAGGCGCGGAGTTCCTGGACGATCCGATGGCGTTTGCCTCAGATGCTTGATTGCCGGGCTTAACGCCTGGGCCAAATTCCCGTCCGACCCGGCAACCCCGGTGGCATCGCCAGCAGCATTTCTGGTCGCATTGCTGGGGCACAGTAACCGGTCTCAGCCAGCCCTCACCGCAGCATCCTCTGGGGAGAGGGCGTTTCTAATTCGGAGCTACCGTCGCAGCCAATGATGGTCGAATTCACCCAGCTTCAGTCCAGTTTGCTTACCCAGGCGCGTTTGGGCCATCTGGCCACCGCCGATGCCACCGGGACGCCTCACGTAATACCGGTCTGCTACACCTTCGACGGGCAGCGTATCTACTCGGTTCTGGACCGGAAGCCGAAGCGGACCGCCCCGTCCGGGCTGAAGCGGGTGCGCAACATTCAAGCCAACCCCAAGGTGTCCCTGGTGGTTGACCACTACGAGGAAGACTGGCAGAGTCTCTGGTACGTTTTGGTGCAGGGTGAGGCATTGTTGCTGGAAAATGGCCGCGAGCAGCAGGCGGCCATCGGGTTACTGCGGGAGAAGTATCAGCAATATTTGGATATGGACATTGACCAGAACCCGGTGATCAGGATAACCCCTAACCAGGTTGTTTCCTGGCGCGGTGACGGGGGACCTAACCCAGCTCCCTAACCCTACGGCCTCCGGGCGGCGGTCAGCAGCACCGATGCGATCAGCGCAACCAGCGATAGAGCGACGAAAGCCCCTCGGTAACTTCCCGTCTGGTCGAAGACGATGGCCGAGGCCAGTGGCCCCACCGCAAATCCCATGACCTGCGCCGCCCGACTGAGGCCAAAGATACTGCCCAACGTTCTTCGTCCGTAGTAGTTGGCCCACATCAGGGGGGCCAGCGTGTTAACCCCGCTGCCCACCACGCCTTGCAGAACAGCAAACAGGTAGGTCTCTGGCAAAGTATCAGCCTGGATCAGCACCCACATGCTGACTGCGCCCAGCAGATAGACCAGGATCAAAAGCAGCTTGGGAGAGGCCCGCTCCGCCAGGACTCCAGCCGCCAGCGCCGACAATGCCCCGGCAATGGACATGACGCTGATCGCACCCACCGCCGCCGCTGGGGTTAGACCTTGCTGGGTCAGGTGAGGCACCAGGTGCAAACCGATGCCCGATGTTGCCGTGCTGACCAGAAACAATGACGACAGAATCAGCCAGAACGCAGGAGTCCTGGTGACCTCCGACAATGGCCAATCGCGTTCATCCCGGTCTTGCCCGGAGAGGTCAGTTGATGAGCCGTCATTGGATAAGGCGTCGGTTGTTTCACCGACCGTGGCGTTTCCGACCGTGGCGTTTCCTTCAGTGGAAGCTCCATCAATGGTCAGGCCCAGGTCCTCCGGTTGTCGGCGGATAATCAACGCCGAGGGAATTACGCCCACGCAGAGCATCACTCCGGCCAGCACCACCCAGGCGGCCCGCCAGTCCCAGTGGGTGATGACCAATTGGACTATTGGGGCCATTACGATTATCCCGCTGGAGCTGGCGAAAAACACCAGGCCGGTGGCCCGGCCCCGATACCGCAAGAACCACTTGCCCGCCGTAACCGATGCTCCAATCTTGATCAGACCCTGATCGGCGATTCGGATTAGCGTGAAAGCAGCGTAGAAACCCAGCAGGGCCTGCGCTGTTGAAAGGTACAGACAACCTGCCACCACCACCAACCCGCCGACGGCCAGGATGACGCGAGCGCCAAATCGGTCCACCAGCCGCCCGCTGAAGGGGGCCAACGCGGCCCCCAAGACCGCGCCCAAACTGGTGGCTCCGGCTACTTCGGTACGGTTCCAGCCGAACTCTTGGCTCATGGGATTGACGAATATGGTGAGGATGCCGATGGCGGTGGCGGCGTTGGCGAACTCAATGCTGGAGGCAGCGGCGGCGACCCACCATCCGTAGTAAATTCGTCTAGGTTTGAATCTCATCGAATCATTCTTTGTTGAGCTGGCGAGACTGGGAGCAGGGAGATTTTGCTTTCGAAGCAGCGCTGGGCGGGTAAGTTTGTCCTGGACCAAGCCGAAGGGAGCGTAACGACGTATCGAGACCCGTCAAAATATTAATTCCGTTATAACTCCGGATACTCAATCAACATCGGGTCCAAGAACTAAGAATTCATAACAGAATAAGGGGCTTGTCATTCTGAACCGGAGCGAAGCGGAGGTGAAGAATCTAAGATTCTTCGTCACGGATTTTATCCTGAGCCTGGCCGAAGGGCTCCTCAGAATGACATGATATTTATTTTGTTAGGGCCTCTAACATACCTTGGCCTGGCTAGTATAACGGCAGTGCCTCGCAATATTTGCGGTCAGTTTAGTAGAGATAAAGGGTTCACTGTCCCGGGCTTGTTAGCAAGTCTCTTTGAGTACGTTATAATGCCCCTGCCCAAACGCCCGACCAACCTGGGAGTTATCAACGGCATTTACAAATGGGGGTGACCGGTGGGAATGAATGGTATGACCGCAGAGAAGGCCCAATACCAACCGATGATTCGCGACCTGCCCCAGGGGGAGCGTCCCCGAGAGCGTTTGAGGGAATATGGGCCGCGTTACCTCAGCAACACCGAACTGATCGCCATTCTGCTGCGCACCGGCTTGCAGGGCGAGAACGTACTGTCGATGGCATCCCGGCTGCTGGCTACCTTCGATGGGCTGGCGGGACTGGGCCGCAGCTCCTTTGCCGAGCTATGCGCTCAGCGCGGGTTGAGCGAGGCCAAGGTCTGCCAGTTGCTGGCCGCCCTGGAGTTGGGCCGGCGCTACGTGTCGTTGGCGCCCCAGGAGCGGGCGGCGATTCACTCGCCCGAAGATGTGGCCAACCTGCTCATGGCGGAAATGAGCGGGTTCGACCAGGAGCACTTGAAGGTGCTGCTGCTCAGTACCAAGAACGAGGTGATGAGCGTGCACGAAATCTACGTGGGCAATGTAAATAGCTCGGTGATTCGAGCCGCGGAGGTGTTTCGGCCGGCGATACGGGACAACGCGCCGTCGATAATCGTGGTGCATAACCACCCATCAGGAGACCCAACCCCCAGCCCGGAGGACGTCAACATTACTCAAGAATTGGTTTCGGCGGGTAAATTGCTCAGCATCGAACTGCTGGACCACATGGTGATCGGCAGCGGCAACCGGTTCGTCAGTATGAACGAAAAGCGCCTGGGATTTAGCTAGATGCGTTGGTTGCCCGCTGGCGCTTCCAAACCAGAAGGCGCTTAAAGAACAGGAGGGGTTAAAGATGTCTTATTTCAAGGATATCAGCCAGCGTATCAGCAAGGAGTTGGCCCCCGGCGCTAGCACCCAGACTTTTTGGGGCGACAACATGCTGCTGTCGCTGGTAACTATCGATGCCAACTCGCTGGTGCCCAAGCATACCCATCCTCATGAGCAGGCCGGGATCCTGGTCGAGGGAGAATTGGAAATGGGGATCGATGGCGAGGTGAAGCTGCTGAAGCCAGGCGACCTGTACATCATCCCCGGCAACGTTGAGCACTACGCCAAGACCGGCGACCAACCGGCCAAGGCCCTGGATGTGTTCAGTCCGGTGCGGGCGGAGTTCAGGTATTGAAAGAGTTCAGGACAATGCTCCGAAAATTTGGCTAATACTGGTTAACTTCCAGAGGAACGATGGAACGATTCATTGAGTCGATCAGGAAAGCGTTGGAATCTAAGAATTGGTTTTCTGCGTTGTTCATGGCATTGACACTGCCTGATATTTGCGGAGCATTAGAGAACCATGGCAAAGCTAGTCCTAGAAAATACAAGGATTGGTTTGACCGATACCTCAGGTCAAAATACGAACCTAATTCTCGGTACGAGTCCATCCAAGCTTGGCGGCCAGAAATTATTCGCCAGTTGGGAGACGCAGCCGAATCGCTTAAAAACCAGCCGATAGACCAAGAAATTGTGTTTACTGCGGACGATTGCTATAGGGCGCGTTGCAAATGTTTGCACCAAGGGTTATTGGAAAAAAGTTCGGGTCAGCAATTCGATTTTATCACTCCACCTCCATATGGAGCTATCATACATGGGAATATATTTAATGGTGTATTCCAATTGCAGATCGACGTATTTTGCGAGGATGTCTGCACGGGTGCTGAGGAATGGTTGAGAGATGTGGCCAGTGATGACCAGATTCAATCTGGCATTGAGCAACTAATGCAGATTAATCATTATTCTACGTTGGAACCATTCATCAAGTTTCAGGGCACGTAGGCTTGGAAATTATCGATTCGCTGGCAGGTCACCCAGGATGTTCCTACCAGCCTATTGCACAGCCGTCTTTGCGGGGTTCGGAGCCGCCGCTGAGCACCCCGCTGTCCGGGTCGCGCTGGATGACCTGCCCGCCGCCCATGCCCACCCGGCTGTAGCCGCTCATCATGGCCACCAGATGTCCGCGGTTTTGCAGGTCATGTACCACGCTGTTGGGCAGACCTTCTTCCAGGGCCACCGAGTCGCCCATCACCATGAAGCGCAGGGCGTTTAGAGATTGCTGCGGGTCCATCTGGTGGTCAACCATATTGCTGATTACCTGTAGGTGTCCCTGCGGCTGCATGAAGCCGCCCATGACCCCATAGCACAGGTACAGCTCGCCGTTCCTGGTGGCCATCGCCGGGATGATTGTGTGGAAGGGCCGCTTGCCTGGCGCTAAAGCATTGGGGTGTTCCGGGTCCAGGGAGAACAGGGATGCCCGGTTTTGCAGGACGACTCCGGTTCCGGGCGCCACCAGCCCGCTGCCAAAATTGTTGTAGACGCTGTTGATAAACGAGCAGGCGTTCCCTTTTCCATCGACGCAGCTGATGTATACGGTGTCACTGCCGCCAAAGGGCTGGCCGTAGGGAACGGTCTTCATCGCCTGAGCCGGGTCGATCAACTCTCGGCGTTGGGCGGCGTAGCTCTTGGCGGTTAGTTGATTGATCGGCACCTCGGCCTTGCGGGGGTCGGCCACGTAGCGGTAGGCATCGGAAAAGGCCAGCCGCATGGCTTCAATCAGATGGTGGTAGGTGTCGGCGGTTTGAGCGCCCATCGCCGCGATGTCGAACCCTTCGGCGATGTTCAGGGCTTCCAGCGCCGCGATCCCCTGACCGTTGGGCGGGCACTCCCAGCAGGTTACGCCCCGATAGTCGGTGGATATGGCCTGATCCCAATCGGAGGTATGCTGGGCCAGGTCAGCGGTGGACAACCAACCACCGTGTTCCTGAATGAAAGATGCCATCTTTTCGGCTACCTTGCCGGTGTAGAAGGCCTGGGCGCCGCCTTCGGCAATCGCCCGCAGGGTCTTGCCCAGCGTGGGCAGCTTCATCAGGTCTCCCGGCCGGGGGGCTCGGCCATCGACCAGCATCTCCTGACCGGACGGAAACTGGTTCAGCTTGCCGATTTGCCCGGCCCACTGATGGGAGATGATGTCGCTGACCGGGAAGCCCTCTTCGGCGTACCGGATGGCGGGCTGCAGTACCTGGGACATTGGCATGGAACCGTGAGCTGCCAGGATGGTCTCCCAACCGTGTACCGTGCCGGGGACAGACACTGAGTAGACCCCGTCGTCCGGCATCTGCCGGTAGCCCAGGGACGTCATTTCATCGATATTCGCCGCCGCCGGAGCGCGGCCGCTGCCGTTCAGCGCGTGCACCTTCTTTTCGTCGGCGTTCCAGACCAGGGCGAACATGTCGCCGCCAATGCCGGTGGACTCGGGTTCGACCACGTTCAACACCGCGGCGGCGGTTACGGCGGCATCCACCGCGTTGCCTCCCTGCATCATTGTCCGCAGTCCAGCCAATGCCGCCAACGGCTGGCTGGTGGCCACCATCCCGTTCTTGGCATGGACTGTGGAGCGGCGTGAATCGAAGAACATGGTTGTAACTCCCGATGTTGGGCTGCCGGTCAGGTTTCAGTTTACCATAGCGGCTGCCCCTAGCTACGGCCCTCCCACAGCGTAGGGATTCCGAAACCGCCGAGACGCAGAGAGGGCCAAGCCAAGCGGGTAAATGAAATACTAAAAAGGAAATCTCTGCGGCCTCCGCGTCTCTGCGGTGAACTCCCAACCCCGGTTTGATAGCTACAACGCCTGTGTTAAGATACCGTCGGCAATCAACCGGCACACTATCCGAGCTATGTTTTCCAGCGACCCAGGTACCCGGCTGGCAGCTAAATTCGAGGAGGACCAATAATGGCAGTAGAAGTAGGTCAAGCGGCTCCAGACTTTACCCTTTACGATACCGACCGCAAGCAGCGCAGCTTGAGCGAGTTCAAAGGCAAGAAGGTGGTCTTGGCCTTCTTCCCGGGAGCCTTCACCGGAGTATGCACCACCGAAATGTGCACCCTGCGCGACCAGATCGACGAATTCAACGCGATGAACGCCCAGGTGATCGGTATAACCGTAGACGGGCCCTTTGCCCAGAAGGCCTGGATCGACCAGAACAACGTCACCTATCCGTTCTTGAGCGACTTTGGCCGTGAGGTAATCAACCAGTACGGTGTAGCTTTCCAAAATCTGGCGGGCGTGGAAGGGTACGTGGTGGCCAACCGTGCCGTGCTGGTGCTGGACCAAGAAGGAGTGGTGCGTTACAAGTGGGTGGCCCCCAACCCGGGGACCGAGCCTAACTACGATGAGATTAAGGCCGCGGTTGCCAGCCTGAATTAAGACGTAGCCTCGATGCCGCAGGCGGGCTGAGGAGTAAGCATCATGGACACATCCAACGTCAAAGCCTTCATCTTCGACGTTTTCGGTACGGTGGTGGACTGGCGGGGCAGCATCATCCAACAATGCCAGGATTTTGGCCGGATAAAGGGCATCGACGCCGACTGGCCCGCCTTCGCCGACGCCTGGCGGGGAAGGTACCGCCCCTACATGGACCAGGTACGCACCGGAGAACTGCCCTGGACCAACCTGGACGCCCTGCATCGCATGGGTCTGGAGGATGTGCTCAACGAGTTTGAAATTGGGGGGCTTAGCGACGACGAAAAGGCGGAGATGAACTTCTTCTGGCATTTTCTCCAGCCCTGGTCCGACTCGGTCGCCGGGCTGTACCGCCTGAAGAACCGTTACATCATTGCCCCCATGTCCAACGGCAACATCCGGTTGATGACCGATATGGCCAAATACGCCGGTCTGCCCTGGGACTGCATTCTGGGCGCTGAGGTCGCCCGCCACTACAAGCCAGACCCGGAGAGCTACCTGACCGCCGTAGAGTTGCTGGGATTGAAGCCGGAGCAGGTGGTGATGAGCGCGGCCCACCAGGGTGACTTGCTGGCGTCGCAAAAGGTCGGCCTGAAGACCGCGTTTATTCCGCGACCGGCGGAACATGGCCCGGAACGTACCCCGGACCCGACGCCGGACCCTTCCTTCAACGTGGTTGCCAGCAGCTTTGTTGACCTGGCGGCGAAAGTGGGTGCGTAGGGAACCTATCTCAAGCGTGGTTCGACAGGTCCGACTTTGTTGAGACTCTCGATGAAATCGGAGTTCACCACCGGCGAACCCCTCCACTCGTCCTGAGCTACTTCGCCCCGCCCGTCGGGGTCAGTACCGGCTGGTCGAAGGGTAGTTCCGAACCCGCTCTCGCTCATCCTGAGCCACTTCGGCAGGCTCAGGACCGGCTTGTCGAAGGACCTACGAGGATGAGGTTGTGCTTAACTTGTAAGGAGCGATCATGGCGCGGATTGCGGTTAGATTAGAAAACGATCCCCAGTTGCTCCCCACCGACCATCAGGAGCTTGCCCGTCTGGCCGAAGATCGAGGCTACGATGTGGTGTGGGTGCCGGAGGGAGCGGGCCGCGATACCCCTACGCTGCTGGCCACTATGGCGATGGTAACCGGCCGGGTAAAACTTGCCACCGGTATTCTGCCCATATATTCCCGCACGCCCATGTCAATCGCCATGGTCGCCGCCGGACTGGGAACCATATCCCAAGGGCGCTTCTTGCTGGGCCTGGGCGTGGGCCACCGTCCCTCGGTGGAAAGCAATCAGGGAGTGCCCTTCCGCCGTCCCATGTCTCGATTGAAAGACACCATTACCATTGTCAAAGGGCTATTGAACGGGGAGAGCGTTACTCACCAGGGCCGGTCTTTCAATGTAACTGACGCCAGTCTCGGCGCGGGCAAACCCTCGAGCAAAGTGCCCATTTACATCGCCGCCCTGGGGCCGCAGATGCTGGAACTGGCCGGGGAAATGGCCGACGGGGTTCTGCTGAATTGGACTGCTACCGGCTACCTGG
>JACZRM010000098.1 GCA_022576105.1 Chloroflexota bacterium
TAGCGAAGCGTATCGAAATCCGGTTCTAGAGGCTAAGGATCCCCCGGGACTAGCCAAGTTGTACCAAACATAACGCGGAGGTCTGGTTATGCCTTCCTGCTGGGAGAAGCTCCAGGTAGATGGTCAAGACATGTCGGTTTACTCCAGCCTGCCCAGCGGCTCCGGCCCCTTCCCGGCGGTGGTTATCGCCCACCCGGTTAGCGGAGTGGCCGAATTTACCCAGCGCATTGCTGACCGCCTGGCTGAGGCGGGTTATGCCGGAGTGGCGATGGACCTGTTCCACCGGATTACCGATGAGCAGGTCCCGGCCGGGTCGCTCAAGAGTACCTTCCTGCGTGACGCGGAGATAATCGCCGATGTAAACGCCACCGTGGACTGGCTGCGCAATCACCCGGCCATCGACGGGGAGCGTGTTGGGATGACCGGTTTCTGCATGGGCGGCCGGGTGGCCTGGCTGGCGGCGACGGCGAATCCCCACTTCAAGGCGGTCGTGCCCTACTATCCCGGCAACCTGTGGGTGTCTCGAGATGCGCCTCAGTCTCCCTTCGAGTTGTCCAGCAACATAAACTGCCCCATGCTGACCCACTTTGGGGAGATTGACCAGAACCCATCCCAGGACGATATGCGGAAGCTGGATGATGAACTGACCAGGTTGGGCAAGCGCCACCAATTCTATACCTATCCGGGCGCTGACCACGCCTTTATGGATTTCGCGCAGCCCCATCGCTATCAAAAACAAGCCTCCGATTCCTCTTGGCCCAGGACTTTAGAGTTCTTCGCCCAGCATTTGATGGGGGCGGCGGTAACCGGTTAGCAAACCCATCAATTGGCTGCTCACACCTGCAATATGGGAGACAACGCGCGGATAAATTGACACCCTGGTCATTCTGGACCGGAAGGGAGTAGGGGCGAACAGTCTCAGATTCTTGGTGGCCCCGACGGAATCTGGGTGCCGCAGAACGACCTGAACGCTGGTTTGGTTAGGGACTATAAATCAAAAAGGGAGTAATCTCATGGCTAGAATTTCGATGAACCTCGAGAACAAAGAGGACCTGAAGATACTGGGCACTACCGGCTGGCGTCGGGCAATGGGCCTGGTGCCGGGAGAGCCCAACCAGGGCCTG
This sequence comes from Chloroflexota bacterium, assembly GCA_022576105.1. The sequence goes on from JACZRM010000098.1 coordinate 1,125, forward strand.
GTGGCGGAATTGGCGGAGACACCGGCCCGCAACGCCGAATACGATGACTCTGGCTGGGACCAGGACGTGGATGTTCAGGAAAGGCTATCCAAGGGCCTGACCTTCGCCTGGTATCGCCTCCATGTGACCATCCCGTCGGAAATTAGAGGCGAGAGCCTGCAAGGACGCCGCGTTTGGTTCGAGACCAACGTGGACAACTACGGCGAAGTCTACATCGACGGCAAGATCGACCGCAACATTGGCGTGGTCACCGGCAACAACGTTGGCAAGCGCATCCTGGTGGCAGACCCGGCTACCCCTGGGGCTAACCATGTTATCGCGGTGCTGGTGGGCAACGCGCCACTGGCCGAGCCGGTGGGAACGATATTCATGCGCTATGCTACCCTGGCCTTTGAGTAGAGTTGAGGCTGCCCCCTCCCTCTAGCTCCCTCCCACCAGGCTTATTTCTCGACAGTCTTAGTTAACGGCATCCTCGCCCCTTGTGGGAGCGGGCTGGGGTGAGGGTGTTAAGTCAAGAATTAACCGGCGGTCAACCGCCGGTGGAGTAGAAAACCATGACGAGTAAGTCCTTTGCCGGCAAGGTCAATGCGCCGGAATTCCCGCCAGACCTGGAGTGGGTGAATACCGACCGTCCCCTGACTATGACCGAGTTGAGGGGAAAGATCGTTATCCTGGACTTTTGGACCTACTGTTGAATTAACTGCATGCACATCTTTCCGCAGTTGCGGAAAATAGAGGAGAAGTACGCCAATGAGCTGGTGGTGATTGGTGTGCACTCGGCCAAGTTCCCCAACGAAAAGGAAAAGGAGAACCTGTACAAGGCGGTCCAACGCAACGAGTTGCAGCACCCAGTCGTCAACGACGCAGACTTTAAGGTATGGCAGGCCTTTTCCTGTCGTGCTTGGCCCACCTTCATGTTTATTGATCCGGAAGGCAAGGTCATCGGCAAGCACGAGGGAGAGGTAACCTTTGAGTTTCTTGATGACCTGATGGAAAATATGGTGGCCGAGTTTGACGCTCAGGGGCTGTTGCGGCGCGACTCCCTGGGCATAACCGCGGAGGTAGGGCCTGCCGCCACCCTGTCTTTTCCCGGCAAGGTGCTGGCCGACGGCCCGGGCGACCGTCTGTTCATCGCCGACACCAATCACAATCGCATCCTGGTTACTTCGCTGGAGGGGGTGGTCCAGCAGGTCATCGGCTCCGGGCAGGCCGGGCTGGACGACGGCGGTTTTGCGGCTGCTACTCTCAACCACCCGCAGGGCATGGCCCGGCTCGGCGAAGTCCTGTACGTTGCCGACGCCGAGAACCACGCGCTGCGTAAGGTTGATCTGGCGGCGGGAACTGTGGAGACCATTGCCGGCAACGGGCAGCAAGGACGCGCCCGGGAGGGCCGAGGCCCCGGTCTGCAGATGGAATTGAATTCGCCCTGGGACCTGGCCCTTCACCAAAACACGCTGTATATTGCGATGGCCGGCGCTCACCAGCTCTGGTCAATGACGTTGGCGGATGGCCAGGTTGGCCCCTACGCCGGTTCCGGCGGGGAGTCCATCACCAACGGGCCGCTGGCCAGCGCAACTCTGGCTCAGCCCAGCGGCATCACCTGTGGTGGAGACAATGGCGGAAATAATGGTGGCGGCAAGCTGTACTTCGTTGACAGCGAGACCAGCTCCGTGCGCTCCGCCGACCTGGACCCCGCTGGTCGGGTGGGCACCCTGGTTGGCCTGGACCTGTTCGTCTTTGGCGACGTGGACGGTTCGGAGCATAACGTGCGGTTGCAGCATCCCATCGGGATCACCTTTGAGGATGGTGTGATCTATATTGCCGACACGTATAACCACAAGATCAAGCAAATTCTACCCATTACCCGCAGTGCGCTGACAGTTTTGGGAACCGGCAAGGCCGGTCACAAAGACGGCCCGGGCAAACAGGCATTATTCTCCGAACCCAGCGGCCTCAGCTTTGGTGGCGGCAAGCTGTTCATCGCCGATACCAACAACCACCTGATTCGGGTGGCCGACCTGGCCGCCGACCAGGTCTGGACTTTGGAGATCAGCGGGTTGTGATCCCTACCCCTGGCAAGAAAATCAGAAACTAAGAGCGACTGCAATAAGGTAGAATACGCGGGCAGATAGGCAGCAATTCCGTTCGTGGTGAGCTTGTCGAACCATGAACCGTTCGCCGCCATCCTTCGACCGGCTCAGGACGAGCGGAGAAACCCGATCGTGGTCAGCGGAGTTTCGTCCCGCTGGTGGTGAGCTTGTCGAACCATGAACTGTCCGCCGCCATCCTTCGACCGGCTCAGGAAGAGCGGCTGCTTGTGACCACGCTACTGGGGCGGAAGCCGGGCTCTTGGTCCTGGATCGTACTCTAACAGTCTGGAGATTACTCTCCGTTGCACCTCCGTAGGCCATCAAATATCCCCGCCCTGACGGTCCTGCAAGACCGGGACTTCCGCGCCATCTGGTATGTGGGCGGCCTTCATGAAATCTCCCGCCGCATGGAGTTGCTGGTATTAAGCTGGCTCATCCTCCAGACCACTGATTCTCCTTTTCAATTAGGCCTGGTGCTGGTGTTCAACAACCTGCCCAGACCCTTGATCTCCCTCTTTGCCGGGCTGGTGGCCGACCGATTCAGCCGTCTGCGCATTCTCGCCGTCGCCCAAACGACCAATACCCTGGTCGCCGCCGCTATTTTGCTGCTCATCCTCAACGACACCATTACGTCCTGGCACGTATTCTCGGCGGTGTTCATGCAGGGAGTGACCAAGTCTTTGGAAGACCCGTCCCGGCGTACCGCGATAATGGATATTGCAGGCGATAGACGGATAGTTAATGCCCTGTCGCTAGACCAGATCAGCAACACAGTGGGTAAAATGTCCGGCCCGTTGCTGGGTGGAGTGTTGCTGGACGCTTCCGGGTTCGCCGGCGCGTATTGGTTGGTATTGGCGGCCCATGTAGTAACCCTGGGCATGCTGGCCCGCGTCAAAATTCCCCACTACCAGCGGGTGGCCGGACCGGTTGAACCGGTGTGGCGCAGCCTTTCCATCAGCCTCAAGCATGCGTTCAAGAACCCGGTGCTGTTGGCGATGTTGTACGTGACCATCGTGATGAACGCGCTGGCGTTCCCGGTACAGCAGTTTATTCCCGCCATTGGCCGAGACCACCTGCAAGTTGGGGCTACGTTGGTGGGCCTGCTGGCGGCGGCAGAGGGAGTGGGACAGTTTATCGGAGCGGGCATAATGGCCGCCACCCGGAACCTGCAACAACACGGCCGGGTCTTTGTGATTGGCTCGACCATAGTGTTGGTCATGGCTATATTATTCGTCTGGTCGCCCTGGTACGCCCTGTCCTTCGTGCTGCTGACCCTGGCTGGCATCGGACAATCGGGATTCGGCACCATGCAGAGCAGCATTACCATGCTGTCGGCGCCCCGGGAGTTGAGGGGTCGCATGTTGGGGCTGATGAGTTTTTGCATTGGTGTGGGAACTCCCCTGGGAACCCTGGAAATTGGAGCGGTGGCGGTGGCCTTCAGCACTCGATGGGCGATTGCAGTCAATGCTGCTGCCGGCTTGTTGTTGTTGCTGCCCGCGGTGCTGTTCACGCCCTTGGCCCGGCGTCCTTCGATTCAGTCTGAGCCGGTAGTAGCTCAAGATTAGCCTTTTCTTGCTAAGCGGGAATCGAGGGGTTATATTCGGTGCAGGTTTGGCGGTTAACACCTGGGTAGCGGCTATCTGGGCAGAGATTAAATTGTAGGTGCTGGAATGGTTCAAGGGATGGCCGATTGGCCGGCCAGAATGAAGCAGATGGTCGAATTTGTGGGATTGACCCAGGCCGAGCTGGCCCTGGTGAAGTCTACTGCCCCCTTGCTGTTGAAGCATGCCGATGAATTGACCTCGGCGGTCTACGACCACTTTCTGAAATTTCCCGATACCCGCAAGTTCTTCCTCACCGAAGACGGCGAGGTGGACCAGGAGCGCCTTGAGCGGCGCAAGCAGGGCTTGGCCCGCTGGCTGCAAGCGTCCATTAACTTCAAGATTGATGAGGACTTTCCGGTGTCTCTGCTGGCCGTTGCGGTGGTGCACAGCCATCCGCCCTCTCATCGGGAGCATTTGGGCTCGATACCCAGTCGGTTCATGATTGGCACCATTTGTTTTGCCCAGACCGCGGTGGCTGAAGCGCTGGCTCAAGAGATGGACGACCAGCGTGAGGTGCTGCGGGCCTCCCTGGCCTGGAACAAGTTGTTGATGGTGCAATTGGATGTGCTCCTGGCGGGTTACATAACCGAGCAACCGATTGAACCGCGTTAGCGCTGTTGGGAATTGCTGCTGGACTCCAAGTTTGCGTTAGCAGCGCAATGAGGCTTGCGAACTTCCGGGACCACGGCCGCCCGGTCATTCTGAGCCAGAACGAAGTGGAGGCGAAGAATCTTAGATTCTTTGGCAGCGGAGCCTATCCTGAGCCACGTCGACAGGTCCGACTTCGTCGAGACTCTCGATGAAATCGGAGTTCAGGACAGGCTGGTCGAACCACAGAGGAGCTATCGGGGTAGGCCTTCGGAATAATGATCAGCAATTGGAGGAAACTATGACCAAGGTTTTGGTGATTCAAGGCGCCGGCATGAATATGCGGGGTAAGGTGCAGGTGGATATTTTTGGTCCGACCACATTAGACCAGATTAACGAACAGGTTCGTGGCTACGCCGAGGGGCTGGGGATTGATGTGGAGATTTTCCACTCCAACGTTGAAGGGGAAGTGGTTAACGCCTTGTATGCCGCCCACGATGGTGATATCGACGCCGCCCTGATTAACCCGGCGGGTTATACCACCGGCGGCGCCACCTTGAAGGCGGCCATCGCTCAGGTAAAGTTTCCGGTCATCGAAGTGCACGCCTCCAACCCCACCGCGCGGGGGACCGTATCGAATATTCAGCCGGTCTGTAAAGGCTCGGTGTACGGATTCGGAGTTTACGGCTACTACCTGGCGTTGGAAGCGGTGAAGCACATGAACAGCTCTTGAAGGTCAGCCTCCGCGATGAAGCAGACTCAAGCAGGGGCCCACCATTCGGTGGCGCACCCCGGGGACTCGCCGGCAAATTCGCGGAATTCCCGAAACGCCGGGAACCTGGCCCGTGCTTACTCGCAGCGCAAACAACGCGTCTCGGTAAATACCTCATCGTGTCCGCTGGGGGTAGTGATAATATAGTCCATGATTATCCGAATTACTTTACTGTCATCGGCCAGGTCGTATTTCTCCCGCGTGGAGCGTACAAATTCCATCTGTTCTGGATTTAGATCAATCTGAAAGTTCTCTTTAACACCGCCCATTGTTGACTCCTTCACACGCCAAAAGCTAAGAACTGCAGCGGACGCGACCGCCCTGGTCCCGCCGGGGATTCTCTCTTAGCGATAAGCTCTTGCTGCAATACCCTCATCCTGATGGGTGCACCAAGAATAGACC
>JACZRM010000099.1 GCA_022576105.1 Chloroflexota bacterium
ACCAGGGCAATGCCCGGGAGTTTCTCAGCTCGTGACGCACCAAAACCCAGGGGAGCGCTGACTCCATCTCTGATACGCTCCAAAACATCCAAAAACTTGCTCATCAGGTCCTTCCCACTCAAATATTTTGACGTATTAACAACGCCGGTTGCTGGGGCATTGACCGCCCGTCACCCCTGGCGCAATGAGGACATCGGCAGTGATTATACTCTATGCCCGTCGATTTGTCGGCAGAAGGGAGGAAAATTATGCTGTCTTTTGCTAAGTGGTCTAAGGTGGATTTATTCGTTCATTGGTGGATTTCGATACGCTTCGCTACCCAATCCACGACACTCCAGCCAGGTCTAGCCTGCCGTTGGTCGAGTAGGCCAGTAGCCGGATTCAATGTTTCTCAGGGCGGTTGATCAAATGCCCTGATCCCGCCTAGTTAGGCCCAAAGAACAAGTCAATATACCAGCCGTAAATGCCGGAACCTACCAGCAGCACCGCAGCAACGCCAATGATCAGAGCCGGAGCGTAAGGCATTTTCTCCTTCAGACCTTTCAACCTGAGAATTAGAATGGTAATGCCCAACAGTCCTCCGACCACGAATCCTAAAGCCAACCCGGCGATCACCTGGGGGAAGCCCAGTATCGCTCCCAACAGGGCCGCCAGCTTCACATCGCCGGCCCCAATTCCACCCCGGGAAGCCACAAACACCAGCAGAAGCATGCCAAAGCCCAGGCCGGCTCCGGCCAATGACCTTAGGTAAGCCTCGCCCATTTCCCAACCCTGGCCCAAGGGAGTGAAGGGGAACAAGGCCAGGGCCACCGGCAACGCCGGAAGAACCACTTTGTTTGGGACAATGGAGCGCTCCAGATCGACGAAGGAGAGGTAGATCAAAACCGCGCAGTAGAGGACCAGCACCGCTGCGCCCAAGGTCAGGCCATATTGATACCCGATGTAGGCGCACAACCCCACCGTAACCAGCTCCACCGATAGGGAACGGGTGAAGAGTTTGAGGCCGCCCTGATCCCGACTCAGGTAGCCGAAATGGCCCACCACCGGCACCATGGTCAGGGTCATAAATCCTTGCAGAGACCCTAAATGCGAGGACGATTGTTGGTCCGGTTCCAGGGAATTATCCGGGGTAATATCCGGGGATTTATCCGGGGAAAGTCCCGGCGGCAGGCGGTCGATGGTCAGGTTGAGGAAGCGGCCCAGCAACAGACCGAAAACGGCGAGGGCGATTGCTTCACCCATGGGTGACTGCCCCGGGACTTGCCGATGAATACAAAACAAACATTCATCAACTAGGCTACCAGTTCCGGTGCTTTAAAGAAAACCTCATCCATGAGGGACAGATGATGGGGCCACTGCTACAAAGCCCCCTCCTTGTCATGGAGGGGGTTGTGTGAGGTCAGGAGCCCGTCCTTGCTGTTTCCCTGAGCGCAGCGAAGGGTCTAAAATCGATTGACCTAGATTAACCGTTATCTCAGAATGCCAACTTCAAAGAATGAAGAACTGTTCGCTTACAGCGGCTCCCAGTGGCGCTTGTTGCCCTCACGGACCACCTTGCCGATCTGCTTGCCGGGAGGGAAGTGTCCCGCCGCCACAATCCAGCCTTCTTTTTCCGCCAAATCCAGCAGCTTCTCCCGGCTGGCCGCACTCTTAGCCTTATCCCAGTCCACTCCGGCGCACCAGGTCGGTTCAGACACCTGGGCAATAGTGTGCAGCAAATCTCCAGCTACCATGCCCTTCTGACCGCCGGAATTAATCAGCACCACCTGGTGTCCCGGAGTGTGGCCCGGGGCCGGCACCACCGTGATACCCTCGGTCACCTCGTGTTCGCCCTCCACGATCTGCTGCAACCGCAACCGGCGCAATGGAATAATCTGCCGCTGAACGTGCGGGACCGTCTCCAGCATCTTTTCCTCGGTAAAATAATCGTAGTCGGGCTTGGGGATAATGTACTTGGCCCGCCGGAAGTAGGGCGCCGGCATCCCGCCGGAGTAACGCAGGTTCCAACCCACGTGGTCGGCGTGCAGGTGGGTGTGAATCACGTAGTTGACCTGATCAGAGGGAGACACGTTGGTATTTCTGGTGTTGTCGGGCGGCGCCAGCACATCGCTGACCAGTTCATACAGGTTGCCGGTCAGATTGCCTCGCTCCGGATGAGGCCCGGGACCCATGCCGGTATCCACCAAGATTGTCTTGTCTTCATCCACCAGCACCAGAACCCCGTAATACAGTTGCAGCCGCCCATCCTCCAGGGTGTCTTTATAGGCGTCCCAGGCGCTGGCCGGAACCTCCGGGAACATTGCAGAAGGTTCCCGGGAAGGTGGCACCATGTCAATGACTGCGGTAAGTTCTAAATTTCCTATTTTTGCTTTGTCTGCCATTAGCCACTCCTCAAGTCCGTCTGTTTAGCTTGGCCCCGCTCCAGGTCCTGCCGCAGAATGATTATTCCTCGGCGATCTTTAGATTATTTTTGGCACGGATCCAGTCTCGTAGATATTCCAGGAAGCCTTACTTGCAAAGCCTGGAAATGCAAACTGTAAATTCAGAACTGTAAATTCAGTACTTGATCAGGGAAAAAACGTCGTAATCGGAGAGCCGTTCCCTCCCGCCCAGGTCGGTCAATTCTATGACCAGCCCAATGCCCAAAACGATGCCCCCGGAAACCTCCACCAGCCGGGCGGTGGCATCCAGGGTGCCACCGGTGGCCAGCAAATCGTCCAGTATCAAAACACGATCACCTTCGGGAATATCTCCGGCGTGAATCTCCATAATGCTGGAACCGTACTCCAGAGAATATTCGGCGGTAAGGGTTGCGGCGGGCAACTTACCCTTTTTCCGCACTGGCACGAATGACTTGCCCATCTGGTAGGCCATCGGTGCACCGAACAGAAAACCCCGCGATTCTACCGCCACTATGGTGTCGAAGGATACCCCTTGATAGTGGTCAATCAACTGATCGATGGTGGCCTTGAACGCCAGTATGTCTCGCAGCAGGGGAGTAATGTCGCGGAACAGAATGCCAGGGTCTGGGAAATCGGGAATGTCGCGAATGTACTGCCTTAAATCCATCATGCTCAAGGCCCGCGAAAGCGGGCCGATCTGATAAAGATTCCGAGTAGGCCACAGCTACCGGCGCAAATTCAGAAGCAGTTTAATTTAAGCCGCCAGGAACGTCAAGATTTGCGGTTGTTTCGCGGGTATTTCTACAGGGCTGGCATTTTGCCTATTCGACTCAGGCGTCCAGCGACCGACCCGAAGTATCTTTTGTTGCCGGAATTTTATGCTCAGTGGGCCCCACATCACGATGAGTGCGACCATGCCTAATCTATGAATAGACGGGACCAATTTGCCAATGACCCCAGTACCGGCAGAAAGGCTTTTTCGGCCTGAAATATCAATTGACTTTCCTTTGGGGCCTATATATAATTTCCTGGTAAATATTGGTATCCGAAATGGCCCCGCGCCCTCGGGGCCATTTTCTGGTGTGCCAGACGGCCCAATTCCCCCGTACCCTTTTGGCGCAATGGCAGCGCAGCCGATTTGCAGTCGGCAGGTTAGGGATTCGAGTCTCCATCGAGACTCACAGAAGGTTCCTATCCACACTACGGGCCCTCAGCACGGGTTGGCTCAAAACGTGCTGGGCCTCTGGCGCGCGGAAGGGTCGCATCAGCGGAGGGGTGGGTGAGTGGTTAAAGCCACCAGACTGTAAATCTGGCCTCCGTAAGGAGTTCGTAGGTTCGAATCCTACCCCCTCCACCATTTGGCTCAATAATAGTTAAAATAAAATTAAAGGGGTTACGGGCCCAGATAGCTCAGTGGTAGAGCACGTTCTTGGTAAGAACGGGGTCGGCGGTTCAAGCCCGCCTCTGGGCTCCAGCATCATCAAAGGAGAGTAGACCTAAATGGCCAAGCAACGTTTCGACCGTACCAAGCCCCATATGAACGTGGGCACCATTGGTCACGTAGACCACGGCAAGACCACCCTCACCTCCGCGATAACCAAAGTGCTGGCTGACCGTAACCTGGCCACCTTCAAGGGACTGGATGAGATTGACAACGCGCCAGAAGAAAAAGCCAGGGGTGTAACCATAGCCATTGCCCACGTGGAGTACGAGTCGGAGACCCGTCATTACGCCCATGTGGACTGCCCGGGCCACGCCGACTACATCAAGAACATGATTACTGGAGCCGCCCAGATGGACGGCGCCGTGCTGGTGGTCAGCGCGCCGGACGGCCCCATGCCCCAGACCCGTGAGCACATCCTGCTGGCCCGTCAGGTGGAAGTGCCCAGCATCATCGTCGCCTTGAACAAGGTGGACATGATGGAAGACGAAGAATTGCTGGAGCTGGTGGAGTTGGAAGTCCGCGAGCTGCTGAGCCGCTACCAGTTCCCCGGCGATGAAATTCCCATCATTCGGGTCAGCGGTCTCAAGGCCCTGGAAGGCGACTCAGACTACCAACAGGGTATCTTGGACTTGGTCCAAGCCATGGATGACTACTTCCCGCTGCCAACCCGCCTCACCGACCAGGCCTTCCTGATGCCCGTGGAGGACGTGTTCGGAATCAAGGGCCGCGGCACCGTGGTCACCGGCCGCGTGGAGCGTGGTTCCCTGAAGGTCGGTGACGACATTGAGATCATCCGCTTCGGTGATGTCCGCAAGACCGTTGCCACCGGCTTGGAAATGTTCCATAAATTGCTGGATACTACCGAAGCCGGCGATGCGGTGGGTATCTTGCTGCGGGGCGTAGACCGGGAGGAAGTGCAACGAGGTCAGGTGATTGTCAAGCCTGGCTCCATGAAGCCCTACTCCCACGCGGAGGCCGAGGTATACGTCTTGAGCCGCGAGGAAGGGGGTCGTCACACACCCTTCTTCCCGGGTTACAAGCCCCAATTCTACATTCGGACCAGCGACATAACCGGTGTAATTGGTTTGCCCGAAGGCGTGGAAATGGTAATGCCGGGTGACAACATCACCATGACCATTAACCTGCTTTCCCCAATTGCCATTGAAGAGGGTCTACGGTTCGCCATCCGCGAGGGCGGCCGCACGGTAGGCGCCGGCGTATTTACCAAGTTGTTGGATTAGATTATGGCTAGAAAAACTGCGAATGTTCGAGGAATCATTACCCTGCAATGCGGCGATTGCCGGGAGCGTAACTACTCCACGGTCAAGAATCGCCGCAATGATACCCAGCGTTTGGAGTTGAGGAAATTCTGCTCTCGTTGTCGCGGACATAAAGTCCACCGGGAAGTGAGGTAGCATTCATGGCTAGGGCTTCAACCCGCCGCCCCCAGAGCGCGATGACCCCCGGAGCCGTGGGCCGAGTCAACCCGGTTGTTTTCATGCGGGAGGTTTTCTCCGAGCTGCAAAAGTCGGTTTGGCCCAGCCGGGAAGAAGTCGCGCGTTTGACGGTAGTAGTCATCGGACTGGCGGCGGCGATCGGCGTTTTTCTGGGCGTGGCGGACCGGTTGTTCGGGGAGGTATTGAACCGGTTCGTCTTTTAGCTGCTTTTCCACTACCTAATCGACAATCTAGCGACTGACAATCTGGCCGCCCGCTCCTGGCAACCAAGCCCCACCGAGCGCCGGCGTAAATTGGAATTGGGGCAAATGTTATGACTACAAGCAACCTAAACCGAATAGAAGAAGACCAGAACCCCCGCTGGTACATTGTTCACACTTACTCTGGGCAGGAAGACCTGGTCAAAAAGAACCTGGACCTGCGTATCCAGAGCCTGGATATGCAAGACCGGATCTTTCAGGTAATCGTGCCCACTGAGGAAGAAGTTATCTTCAAAGACGGCCAGCGGCGCTCTGAGCGCCGGAAACTCTTCCCAGGCTACATCCTGGTGCAGATGACCATGGGCGATGAAAGCTGGTACGTGGTCCGCAACACCCCGGGGGTGACCGGGTTCATCTCCAGCGAAGACGACTACGACAAGCGGCCCAAGCCGGTACCTCTGGAAGAGAGTCAGCTACAGGCCATTCTAAAGCAGGTGGAGTCCGGGCCGACCCGGGTTACCATCGGCCTGCAGAAGGGCGATACAATTCGCATAACCGAGGGGCCCTTTGTTGACTTTATCGGGTCGGTCAACGCCGTGGATGAAGGTAAGGGCAAGGTCAGGGTGCTGGTTTCCTTCTTCGGCAGAGATACACCGGTAGAGCTAGACTTTCTACAGGTTGAAAGAGCCTAGGAGGACGGGTGGCAAAAAAAGTACGCGCAATTATCAAGCTGCAACTGGAGGCGGGTAAAGCCACACCTGCCCCGCCGGTGGGCCCGGCGTTGGGACAACACGGCGTGAATATCATGAACTTTGTCAAGGAGTACAACGAACGCACGGGCGGCCAGGCTGGCAGCATTGTTCCGGTGCACCTCACCGTCTACGAAGACCGTTCGTTTACCTTCGTAACCCGCACGCCGCCGGCGTCAGACTTGCTGCGTCGGGCTGCCGGCGTTGAAAAAGGGATGGGAGACTTCCACGAGGGCAAAGTGGGTACAATCAACCGCCAATCCCTACGAGAAATAGACGAGGCCAAACTCAAAGACCTCAACGCCTCATCGCTGG
>JACZRM010000100.1 GCA_022576105.1 Chloroflexota bacterium
GTTGATTATTGAGCCGCTGCCGGCTTTGCGCATCTTAGGGATGGCGCATTTAGTTCCCAGGAAAACGCCCTTGGCGTTAATATCCATGATCTCGTCCCACAGTTCCGCGCTGGTTTCCTCCACGGTGGCCAGCTTGAAGATGCCGGCGTTGTTCACCAGCACATCCAGCTTGCCAAAGCGGTTCACCGCCGTGTCCACCGCATTCTGCCAGGCATCTGCGCTGGTAACGTCCAGGTTGACGAAGACGCACTCACCGCCCAGTTCGTTGATTTCGGCCTCCACCTTGCGGCCCTCATCCTCCAGAATATCGCCGATAACCACCTTGGACCCTTCCTTGGCGAAGAGTCTGGCTTCGGCCGCGCCTTGACCTCTGGCGCCGCCGCTGATCAGGGCAACCTTATATTCCAAACGCATAGTCCGCTCCTTATAGGCCTAGCATGAAACCAGTGAGCCCGCTCCGAGACTGTGTCCCAGGTGCGGTATTTAATGTCACCCTGAACGTAGTGAAGGGTCGCAGCAGTTGAAAGCTAGATTCTTCGCTTCGCTCAGAATGACATGTGGGGTATATTCCGCTCCTTGGACGAGTTGGGTAGATTGTAGCTGACAAGCCAATAGAGTCAAGCATTTTTATCCAGGGCAATCGAATATTAAGAACGGGCCAGTTTTAACTGATGGCCATTTGGCGGGCTGCGCCCCAGACGCAAGGACTATTCAATTCTGTTCTAGATTAAATCGCGATGCTTGGTCAATTGACCCGTCCAAGCGCAAACTATAGAATTGAGGCCAGTCGCCCAGTCTCAGCCGACCTTTGAATTTGGTGATGCGAACACTTTTCTCCCCACCTTACCTCGCCGTGGCAATCCTCTCGCTGGTTTTAATATTGGTGTCAATTGCCTGCACCCAGCTGGAGCCCGCCGCCGACTTTCAGGTAACCCTCTTCAACGGAGAGGAGTTCACCTTGTCGGAGCAGGTCGGCCGGTCGGCTACGGTGGTCAATTTCTGGTACCCCTCCTGTCCGCCCTGCCGGGAGGAGATGCCCCAATTTGAAGCGGCCTGGCGGGAATATCAGGGAGATGGCGTGCGGTTCCTGGGATTATTCGTGCCCACGGGCTTTGATTCGGAGCAAGATGCCCGGGATTTCGTTGACGAGTTGGGCCTGACCTTTGACTTCGCCACCGATCATCAAGCTCTGATTGCTCAGTCCTATCAGATCGAGTTTTTCCCGACCACTTACTTTATCGACATCAACGGCAAAGTGTCCCGAATGGTAATCAGCAACCTGGACCAGGACACCATAGCCGGCATCATTGCTGAACTGGACCGGGGTTAAGGCCAATGCCGGTGCGGCTTTAGGATGGACGTGCTGGCCTGGATACTGTTGGCGATACGTTGGTCGCATGCTTTGGGCGCGGTTGCCTGGGTTGGCGGGGCAATATTTTACCTGGTGGTGTTGCGTCCGGCGCTGCGCCGTGGGCCGGTACCGGAAGAGACTACTCGTACAATTGGAGAGGAATTTCGGGGGATCGTGAACACCGCCATCGCGGTGCTGCTGATTACCGGCATAATTCTTTCCGCCAGCCGCCTGACCTCAGATACTGTGCCCCTGGCCTATGTGGTCGTGTTGGCGGTAAAAATAGCCCTGGCCTTGTATATGTTTTACATCGTCCGGTTCCTGCGCCGCCGAGCTTATCCCGAGGAAGTTGCTCAGTCTCCTGGATGGTGGCCCAGGCTGAGAGGCCACGCCACCGGCACTACTGGAGTGCTGATTCTAGGTGTAGTTGTGATCGGCCTGGCCGACGTGCTGGGCGCGCTATTTGAAAACAGCTTGACCAATTAGAATCTACGGATTTTGAACCTGGGGAGGGACATTGAAAAAAGAGCTGATGGAGATTCTGGCCTGCCCGATCTGCAAAGGCGATCTGGAACTGCGGGTCGAAACCGAAGAGGACGACGAAATCAACACCGGGTCGCTGCATTGCGCCAAGTGCGATGAGACCTACCCAATTGAAGATTCCATACCCAACCTGCTGCCGCCCCAGTTGCGTTCGTAAGCCAGGCGCTAACCTTCGGTCAACACGCTGACCACTTGGCTGGCCAGTTGCTCAGCCCGTTGGCGCAATTCCTCCCGGGTTAGATTCTCGATTGGATGCTCGGTAAATATAGTGGGATAGTCGGGCGCACCCCATAGCTGGGCCATCGCCCCGGCGGTACGAACAAAGCGGTCGGTGCAGATGGTCGCCGAAGGTATTCCCGCTGCTTCAACATGGATTCCGTCGTGCACACTGCACGCGCTGCAGGAGCCTCAATCGCCCACGGCAATTATCACCGAATCGCAATGCAGGGCCAGGTCGGCCACCGCCGCCGGGTCGGCGGGGCGGGACGCACTGGGCTTGCGGTGCCACCTGACTTCGGCAATCTCATACCTGGTGCGCAAAATTTCGGCCAGTTCTTCCAGCAGAACATCGGCGTTGCGCTTGCTGTCGTCAATGATACCCAGTCTGGTGCCAGCCAGCGACGGCAATCTGGGCGCGCCGGAATATTGCGCGATGACCGGTTCAGTGGTGGGATTGACCAGGGTATAGCTGCCTGGTTTGGGCTGAGTCATTTTCTACCTACCTTCTTCACGGTTGGAATTGTATAGCGCGTTTTTCGCTTCATATTCGCACCAAGACTACGCCGACTGCCTCTCCTTCAATGGATTTTCCCTCAAAAGTGTCAATCGTTTTCCGTATTTTGGGGTCACGAGCCCATCCTCAATGTAACCCTGAGCCCTTCGGCCCCGTTCAGGATGAGCGGCTCATTGCCGTTCGTGGTGAACTCCGATTTCATCGAGAGTCCCGACAGAGTCAGACCTGTCGAACCACAATTTTTTGCAAAAGCGCTCTCCCCTTAACTCCTTCCCACTAGGGGAGATGACCGGGGTAGGCAAATTGTTCAGGTGTCACAATAGATCTTTACCGCAAAAAGCAATGTTATTCTGAGACGGAACATAATGAAGGCGAAGAATCTTAGATTCTTCAGTCGCTGCGCTCCTTCAGAAAGACATGGTGCTAGGATTGCCCATATAAAATACCTACCCTCGTCAGCACGAGGCGAGGGGGAATATTCCTTATTCCTCGGTATCTGCGCTTTTTGACTATTTTACCTCACGGGTTACGGCAGTTGAACCGATTTTCGGCCCCCAACTTGGTATTACCGAAGACATGTTGGCCTCTTCACCCCCGGCAAACACCACCAGAATATCCTCAGGCTGCCCAATCAAGTTTACAAATTGGCCTTCGTCCGCCGGCTCAATTGGGCCGTCAAACACCTGCGCCCGCTTCAATTCCGCCATCGACCGGCGAATTCGCGGATGCAAGTGGTTGCGAATATCCTGCTTGGTCCAGTCACGCCAAAGCTGACTGTTTCCGGCAAAGGTCACTACAATCTCGCCCTGACGAACGCCCGCCGACCGGTCGCCCACCGACCCGGCGGTGGACATGGATGTGCCCAGCGAAGACGCCGCATCGGCAATTGAATATAAGATGGCCAGGGGATGGCCCACCGCCCTCACCTGTCGGGGCGCCTCCGCCGCAAATACGGTAACTGCGCTCTGCTCCGGGGAGAAACCCCGCTCGGCGTGCAGCGGCGTCCAGTGGGTGTCCGCGTCGGCTTCGGCGATACAGTAGGTGTACTTGCCTGGGTGCCCGATCACGCTGCGGTCGAACAGCCCGGGGATGGCGGCGCAGGCGTTCATCAGGATTAGCCGCACCGCCCTACCGATGGTGGCATTGGCGCGATTGCCCGGTCCAAACAAATTGTTGCGGGAATTGATGGCCAGGTCACGGGCTACCGGACCGTTGACGATAACCAGGATTCCCGCACCGCCCAGGCTGGAAGACGGCCCCACCAGGTTGAACTCCGGGGCCAACATGGCCTCGGTGGCGGCCAGCACCACCGGGAAATACTCAGGCAGGCAGCCGGCCATCACCGCGTTAGCCGCGACTTTATCGCAGGTGATTACCCGCCGACGTTCCGGTATCTCCCCAACCACCTCCGACGCCTCACGCCCGGCCTTTTCCAGAAATTGGGAAACCTTGTAATCGGTGGGAGGCACCACCGGCAGACCGTCGGTCCAGCCCAACTCGTAGCAGCGCTCCACCGCCTCAAAAACGTCGGACCACTGCACTTCGGTTGTATCAGCCAGCTTGGCCACTGTTTCGCTCCGTAAGTTCAATCAAAACAGCGGCCCAGGGGCCGCTGTTTATAATGCCAGAGAAATTGAGGTCTAGACTCGGGCGTACTTGGAAAAGCTGCGCAGTTCCTTGGGGGGGTCCATTTTGGAGCCGCGAATAGTGTAAGAGACCTCGGAAACGTAGACTGCGCCGGTGGAGTCTACCGCGATGCCATGAGGGGCGATAAACTGACCAGGGCCTTCGCCTTCATCTTTGTCGCCAAACACGCAGACCCGGTTTCCGTCCAGGTCGTAGATGGACACCCGGTGGCCCAGGCCCGGCGCATCATCCACACCGCCCATGCCGTTGAGCTCACCGATGTAAATGTGGTCCTGCCACAGCACCATCGAGTCAGGCCGGTGAATGTTGCTCCACATGGTGATAAAGCCACCTTCGGGATCGAATAGCTGCACCCGGTGACATTCTCGGTCAACCACGTAGACCCGGTCATTATCATCGATGGCAATGTTGTGGGGCCGAATGAACTGCCCAGCGTCGATGCCGGGTTCTCCCCAGGAGAATTTGTACTGCCCGTCGGCGGTATAAACATGGATGCGGGAATTGCCGTAGCCATCGGAGATGTAAACGTCGCCATTGGCCTGGCGGATGGCCGCCGAGGTAGGCCGGTTGAAAGGCTGCCCGCTCCAACGAGGAGCGGGGTGGTTGCGCTCCCCGATTTCCATGACCTTTTCGCCGTCGGGAGTGAACTTCTGTATGGTGTGAATACCGTCGTCGGCGGCCAGCAGAGTGTTGTCGCTGGGACTGTAGTAGAGGCCATGGGTCCGATTGCTGAAGTGGCCTTCGCCAAAGGTGCGGATGAAGTTCCCGTCCCGGTCAAAGACAAATATTGGATGCTCACCCCGGGTAAGTATAAACACCCGGTCTTCCCCGTCGACCGCAACGCCCGGGCACTCCAAGAGCTTCATGCCATCGGGCAAGCTCATCCAATCGTCGACAAAAGTGAATTGAAAATCGCCCTCGCCGTAGATGTCAGCCATCGCAACTACCTCGCTAAAATAAATGGCGGCGCAACACGCGCAACGTGCATGTAACATCACCGCCAAGCTGAGGGTATCCTAAGGGCTGTCAGCTACAGTGTCAAGGTGAGCGAAACCTACAGCGAAGGCTCCCAACCGCCAGCGCAGATGGGGTTTTCCACGTTCGATAGACAACGGCCTTGCCTAAAAGTCATATTGAGCCGGCGGGAAATCTAGTCCACTCGATTTTAGACCCTTCGCTACGCTCAGGGAAAAGTCCAAGGTAGGCTTCTGGCATCAGTCACAGGCCACAATCGCCATTTTTAGGCAAGGCCCCAGCCAACCGTAACGTCATTCCGCGGATCGATCATCTAGGACAGGATGGCATTGCCTTCGCCCTTGAGATAGTCGGCGGTACGCAAGGCCAGAGCCTCAATGGTGGAGGTGGGATTGATACACGCCCCGGTGGTGAAAATGCTGCCGTCGATTACGAACAGGTTAGGGACGTCGTGGGCCCTTCCCCAGCGGTCAACCACCGACGTGCGGGGGTCGTCACCCATGCGGGCGGTGCCCAGCAGATGCCAACCGGCGTTGCGACGCAGCTTGGAGAACAGCACCTTCTTTGCGCCGGCGGCTTCCATCACTTCCTGTCCGCGCGCTACCGCATGGTCCAGCATGCGCTCAGTATTCTCGCTGACCTGGTATTGAATCTTGGGCGCCGGTATGCCGTCGGAGTCGGTGAGCACCGGGTCCAGCGTCACCCGGTTATGCTCTTCCGGCAGGTCCTCAGTCATCAAGGTGACGCCCATAATGTGACCAAACCGCTCCGAGAATTCCCGGTGGTGGTCCCGACCCCAGGCCACCGGCTGGCCCAACAAGCCGCCGAGAGCCGTAGCCAGCGGGGGCAGTTCGTTGCCCAGCACCTGCATGTCGTAGCCCCGCAGGAAATTGCGATTGGGGTCGGTCTCGTAGAATTCCTGGCTGAGCATGCTGCTGCCGCGAGGGCCTCCCAGTTGCTCAAAGGACTCATCAAAAATACCCATGACGACGCCGCTGGGGTGGTGCATCAGGTTTTTGCCCACCAGCCCGGAACTGTTGGCCAGACCATCGGGGAATAGACTGGACCTGGAGTTGAGCAGCAAACGGGCGGTGCCGATTCCGTTGCAGGCCAGCACCACGATCCTGGCCTTCTGTACCTGCAAGTTACTCTGGGCGTCATAGTACAGCGCGCCTTCAGCCTTGCCTGATTCGTCCACCAGAATCTCGCGTACACGGGCGTGGGTCTTGAGTTGGGTGCCCTTCATCAGCGCTTTGGGCCAGTAGATTATGTCTGAGCTGCTGCAGGAGCG
>JACZRM010000101.1 GCA_022576105.1 Chloroflexota bacterium
TACCACAACTTTCAGAAGAAACATCGTGCGGGGTCTCGCTGATGCCAGAGTTTTCCAGGATGCCAGAGTTTTCCAGATGGTAGTTACGGCGCTATCCGGCAACCATTTGGCGCAGCGACTGAATCAAGCCCTGCCCGGTTCGGTTGAAGAGCAAAACGCTGACGCAGTTTGGGTGTCGCCGCAAAGGGTCGCTGAAGTGTCCGCCTTCCTGAAAGCAGACGAAGACCTGAATCTTGAATTTCTCAATTCCATCAGCGCGGTTGATTACATTGAATACTTTGAAGTGGTGTACCACCTGACCTCGTTGCGCAAGCAGCAAACCGCCATTGTTAAAGCCAAATTGTACGGTCGGGAAAACCTGACGATGCCTTCGGTGTATCAGGTCTGGCGGGGGGCCGACTTTCAGGAGCGTGAGATTTGGGACTTGATGGGGATTAGCTTTGACGGGCACCCCAACATGAAGCGGATTATGTTGTGGGAAGGATTTGAGGGACATCCGTTGCGCAAGGACTTCCTGTAGGGCACGCCATATGACTATTCGAACTGAGCCAATGACCGTCAATGTCGGGCCGCAGCACCCCAGCACCCACGGGGTTTTTCGCCTGCGCATTACCTTCGACGGCGAAGATATTCTGGAAGTCGAGCCCATCCTGGGCTACCTGCATCGGGGCACGGAAAAGCTGGCCGAAGAGCGCAGCTACGTACAGGTGGTCACGCTGACCGACCGGCTGGATTACACGTCGTCAATGATTAACAACCAGGCCTACTGCCTGGCGGTGGAGAAGCTGCTGGGAGTGGAGCCGCCACTCAGGGCCAAATTCCTCCGCACCCTGGTCGCCGAGTTGCAGCGCATCGCCAGTCATCTGGTGGCGGTTGGTTTCTTTGTCCAGGAAATGGGAGCCTTGGGCACTCCGCTGATGTACGCCTTTCGCAGTCGAGAGCGAATCCTGGACTTGTTTGAGATGCTCTGCGGCGCAAGAATCACCGTCAGCTATATGCGGCCGGGCGGGGTCTTGGCCGATGCCCCGGCTGATTTTTGGCCGGCCCTGGACCAGTTCCTGAAGGACTTTGCCATCGAGTTCGACGAACTGGACCAACTCCTTTTGGAAAATGAAATCCTCCTGATGCGCACCAAGGGCGTCAGCCCTTTGCCGCCGGAAATGGCGATCAACTGTTCGGTGTCCGGTCCGGTGCTGCGGGCCAGCGGTGTAAACTTGGACTGGCGGAAGATGGACCCCTACGATGCCTATGACCGGGTGGAGTTCGACGTTCCGGTGGGCAGCCACTGGGACAACTACGACCGCTTTTGGGTGCGAATGCAGGAGATTCGCCAGAGTATGCGGATCATCAGCCAGTGTATCGAGCAGATAGAACCCGGCCCAGTCAGGCTGGAGGAATTGCCGCTGGTATTCCGGCCGGCGGCCGGCGCTGAGGCCTACGGTCGGGTTGAAGCTTCCAAAGGAGAATTGGGATTCTACTTGGTTAGCGACGGCGGCATTGCTCCGTACCGCTGCAAGATTCGATCGCCCTCGCTGATCAACCTCACCGTCACCGAGCATTTGCTGGTGGGCTGGAAGCTGGCCGACATGATTATTTCCCTGGGCAGCGTGGACATCAACATGGGAGAAGTTGACCGGTGAACTGCCAGCTTTCTCCCGACAATATCCTCTACGACAACGCCCTGTACCGAACACTATACGACGCAGTCGGGACGTTTTTGCCCTGCTGGTTGGCCTACGCTGCGGCCGGCCTGGTGATAATCATGATCCTGGTAAACTCGGTCTTGCTGGGGGCGGCGGTTCTCACCTGGATGGAGCGGCGGGTGTTGGGCCGGATGCAGAATCGCATTGGCCCCAACCGCTGGGGGCCCTTCGGCCTGCTCCAACCCATGGCAGATTTTGCCAAGCTGTTGACCAAAGAGGACTTGATACCCAGCGGGGCCGACCGCATTACCTTCACCCTGGTGCCACTGGTAATGATGGCGCCTTTGCTGCTGATGACGGCGGTTATTCCCTTTAGCAAGAACACCGCCCTGGCCGATCTTAACGTTGGGGTGCTGTTCATACTGGCCGTTGGGTCTCTCAGCACAGTGGCCATTTTCATGGCGGGCTGGGCCTCAAACAACCGCTACGCCCTCTTTGGTGCGGCGCGGGGGGTGGCGGTGCTGATCAGCTATGAAGTGCCGGTGGTGATATCGCTGCTGGGGGTGGTAATGCTGGCGGGTTCCATGTCCTTGGCCAGCATTGTGGAAGCCCAGTCCATTCCCTTCCTGCTGGTGCAGCCGATGGCCCTGTTCATTTTCCTGGTCGGTATGTCGGCTGAACTGAACCGCACACCCTTCGACGTTGCCGAGGCCGAATCGGAGATCATCGCCGGATACCATATCGAATACAGCGGAATAAAGTTCGCGCTGATCTTCGCCGCCGAAACCGGGGCAATGTTGGTGGTGGCGGCCACCATCACGACCCTGTTTCTCAGCGGATGGGCTGGGCCTTTCGCCGATTTCATCGGGTGGCTCTGGTTCCTGCTCAAGACCCTGGTGATAATTTTCGTGTCCTTCTGGATTCGGGCCACCTACCCCCGCCTGCGGGTGGACCAGATAATGGCGCTATCGTGGAAATTCCTGCTGCCATTGAGCCTGATTAACCTGACGGCCACATCGGTTGAGGTGTTCATCCTTAGAGGCCCAGAGCGGGTATTGACCACGGGCGACCTTTGGATCATGGCGGCGATTAACATTCCCCTGTTGCTGGTGTGTATACTCCTCTTCAGCAATCTGGTGCGGGACAAGGCCACGGGGTCTCCGGTCCGGCCCGCGACCACGCTGATACCGGGCGTCTCGACAATAGAGGTTAGGTAGCATGTACGGTCTGGCAATGGTCAAAGGGTTGATGGTCACGTTCAAGAACATGACCAGAAAACCCTTCACGGTCCAGTATCCCGAGGAAAGGGTGAAGCAGCAACCCAGGTTTCGGGGCCAGGAATTCGTCTGGTATGAGGAGCGCTGCACCGGCTGTGCGGCCTGCGCCAAATACTGCCCCCTGGGAATCATCAAAATAGTGACCAGCCCCAGTGAAACCGCTCCCAAGGAGGGCGATAAGTACCGTCTGGAAGTTTTCGACATTGACATTCAACGCTGCATGTTCTGCGGTCTGTGCGTGGAGGCCTGTCCCTACGATTGCCTGTTTATGGGCAGCGGATTCGAACAGAGCAAATACAGCCGCAAGGACATGGTGATTCAGGTCCAGCAGTTGCGGGAGTCGGACAAGCACCCCAGCACCTTCCTCAGGCCCCAGCTTGAGTCGGCAGGTTACGACCCGCAGGTAGGACGCCCCTTGGGATGGAAGGAAGTGGGCCGGGAATCCTGGAGCTGGCACCTGCGGGAGAAGGCGGGAATGCGCGCGGACCTTCCCCCGGAAGTAGACCCGAAAGTAGACCCGAAAGTAGACCCGGAGCTACACCCGGAACCGGACTCGGCAGCCTCTGATACCCAACAGGAGACCAACTAGGTGCTGTTCCAGGACGTGGTTTTCTGGGTGCTGGCGGTGGTGGCTATCGGCGGCTCGGTCGGTGTAGTGGTCATTCACGACCTCTTTCGCGCGGCATTGCTGCTGGCGTTGGTCTTTATCGCCGTGGCTGGATTCTTTGTGTTGATGAGCGCCGAGTTTCTGGCGGTGGTGCAGGTGCTAATCTATGTCGGCGCAATCTCCGTTCTGTTTATCTTTGCGGTCATGCTGACGCGGGATGTACGTCGGGGCAACCTGCCCAACCGCCTGCAGATACCGGCGGTGGTCTTGCCGGCGCTGTTGTTGGCGGCCATGGTGTTTACCGCGGTGGTGACGGACTGGAATCTGATACCCGACAACCAGCAGGCGCGGGTTGACCTGGTGCAGACCCAATCGGTCAATGTTGTGACCGACTCGGCCCTGGAGCAGATCGGAATCAGCAGGGCCGAGGACCAAGAGGCAGTACAACAAGCCGGGCTGGCTGATTTGCTGATCAGCGACTTCGTTTTGCCCTTCGAGGTGGCCTCGGTCCTACTGCTGGCGGCTTTGATCGGCGCGCTGGCCTTGGCCCGGGGACGCGAGGTAGGGTAGCTTGTCCTTAGAATCGATGCTGATCGTCGCCGCCGTCCTGTTTTGCATTGGGCTGTATGGCGCGTTGGCCCGCAGCAACGTCATCGCGGTGCTGATGTCCATTGAACTGATGTTTAACGGCGTCAACCTGACCTTCGTTGCCTTGTCCCGCTACGTGGCCCCCCAAGCCCTTCAGGACAACATTTCCGCTGTTTTGACCGGACAAGTATTCGCGGTGTTCATCATCACCGTGGCGGCGGCGGAGATTGCCCTGGGCCTGGGGATAGTTTTTGCCATGTATCGCAGCACGGAGACGGTGGACCTGACCGAAGCCACTCAATTAAGAAATTAGCTAACGTGCATCGAGTCCGTGATGGTGTATCAGTTTGCTGGGCCAAGAATGTGACTCCGTCACACCGGCGAACGCCGGTGTCCAGATACAATCGCGGCTGAGATGCTTTAAAGGATTCCGGCTTGCTCCGGAATGACGAGAACCAAACTAACACACGACCGGGCCCGTGGCATGATTGACAAAGCTGCCCGGATGCAGCATTTGTAGGCTGAAAACAGGCGAATGTGGGTCGAATATAAAAGAGCGCCAAACTTGATGATGGCCGAAATGTGGAAGGAAGTCCTGGAAGGGGAAGGCTTGCCCACGCGCATCCTCCCGGAAGGGGATATTCGCGATTGGGCTGAGCGCGTTCCCTTCCGCATCTACGTGCCCAAGGGACGGGAACACGTAGCCGATGAGATCTTGAGGAAGCTCTAGATGATTGGTGAGGGTATCATCTGGGCCGTTTTCCTGCTGCCGCTGGCGTCCTTCGTCATCATATCTCTGGTTATTCGTCCCTTCTTGAACCGGTATTCAATCCTCAGCGGCTTGCTGCTGATACTTTGCCTCACGGTGTCCTTCGGCCTCTCATTATGGATTCTCCGCTCGGCCAATCAAGGGGCCGTGCTGGAGTTCGCTCCCCATCAATGGCTGGATTTGGGACCGGCTTCCATCGACATTGGCCTGCTGATGGACCCGGTGACCAACATAATGCTGGTCGTGGTCAGCGGCGTCAGCCTGATGGTGCAGATATATTCGCTGGGTTACATGCGCGGCGACCCTGGATTCTCACGGTACTACGCCTACATGTCCTTGTTCACCGCGTCGATGTTGGGGCTGGTGCTGGCCAGCAACGTGGTCCAGCTATACGCCTTCTGGGAACTGGTGGGCATCTCCTCCTATCTGCTGATTGGATTCTGGCACCACCGACCGGCGGCGGCGGCGGCGGCCAAGAAGGCATTCATCGTCACCCGCATTGGCGACGTCGGGTTTTTGATGGCCATCATCTATCTCTTCTTGCAGGCCGATGAATTCGCCGCGGCCGGGCTTAACGCGATGCACATTCCCGATATCTGGACGGCGGCCCAGCCTCTGGCCGCCGGCGGGTTGGGCCTGCTGGCGGGCACCGCGTTGTTATGGGTATCCCTGGGAATCTTTGCCGGAGCGGCGGGCAAGTCGGGGCAATTTCCCCTGCATACCTGGCTACCCGACGCCATGGAAGGCCCAACCCCGGTCAGCGCGCTGATTCACGCGGCTACCATGGTGGCGGCGGGAGTGTTCCTGGTGGCCAGGTTCTTCCCGCTGTTTCAACAATCGACCGAAGCGCTGACGGTGGTGGCCCTGGTTGGCGCGTTCACCGCCTTCATGGCGGCCACCATGGGCCTGGTGATGAACGACATCAAACGCGTGATGGCCTACTCGACCATCAGCCAGCTGGGCTACATGATGGCCGGTCTGGGCGTTGGGGCCTTCGCAGCGGCGCTGTTTCACCTGTTTACCCATGCCTTCTTCAAGGCATTGTTGTTCTTGGGGTCGGGTAGCGTCAACCACGCCACTGGAACGTTCAACATGCGCTACATGGGCGGCCTGGCGCGGAAAATGCCCTGGACCTATGCCGTAACCATGATTGGGGCGCTGAGTCTGGTGGGTGTGGCCCCTTTGGCCGGGTTCTGGAGCAAGGACGAAATACTGGCCGGGGCGTTTCTAGGTAGTAACCTGGTGGACCCTCGGGTCAGCCGGGTGGTTTTTGGACTGCTGCTGGCCGCGGTTTTAATGACCGCGTTTTACACCTTCAGGATGATGTACCTGACCTTTCATGGCGAGTTTAGGGGGGGCGGCCAGCAGGAAATCGCCGATGCCCAGCAGGCTAATTTACCGCCGCCGCCGGGCGTGTCCGAACACGTGCATCTGGGTGAATCTCCGGTGGTCATGGTGGCCCCCATGCTGGTCCTGGCATTCGGCGCGGTGGTGACCGGTTACCTGGTAAATCCCCAGTGGGTCGAAAGTTTCCTGCTGATCCCCAAGCATTGGTTTACCGAGTACGTATCCCTG
>JACZRM010000102.1 GCA_022576105.1 Chloroflexota bacterium
TTCTCCCATCGAGGGAGAAAGGGGTATTATTAGGCCCCGCCACAAAGTGTCGTGTAATCAGCCCATCAAAGGAGAGGGGTAAACGAGACGGAGTCAAAGTCGGGGTAACGGGGCTGCGGTAACCGCCAGGTAGCAAACTAGGAGCAGCTATGAAACTAGCCAGATTCCGAGTAGACGAATGGGAAAGCTACGGCGTGGTGGAGGGTGATCAGGTCAAGGTGATCCAGGGCAGCATATTTGGCGACTACAAAGTCACCAAGGCTTCCTATCCGTTGGATCAGGTAAAGCTGTTGCCGCCCACCCAGCCAACCTGCTTCTGGGCCATCGGGCTGAACTATGCCGCCCACATCGCCCATCAGGAGGTCGCCCTGGACGCGGAAAGAATCCAGCGTGAGTCCCAGGGATTCCGGCCCTGGAACAAGGGAGCCAACTGCATCATCGGCCAGGGAGACACTATCGTCCTGCCGTCGGACTCCGACTATGTCCACTATGAGGGCGAACTTTTAATTGTAATTGGCAAACCCGCCCGCCGGGTCTCGGTCGAAGAGGCCCCCAATTTCATCCTGGGCTACTCGTGCGCCAACGATGTCAGCAGTGAAGGCTCATGGCACAACGACCTTTCCAACTGGCGCAAGAAGTGCTCGGATACCTTTGGGCCGGTGGGGCCGTGGATCGAGACCGATGTGGGCGATCCCCACCAACTGGACATCATCACCCGGTTGAACGGCAAGGAAGCTGATCGGGGCAATACGTCGGGGATGGTCTACAACTGCTACCAAATCGTCAGTGGCATTAGCAAATACATCACCTTGCGCCCCGGAGATATTATTTTGACCGGCGCTCCCGGGGCGGTCGACCAGCTCAAGCCCGGCGATGTGGTGGAGGTGGAAATACCCGGCATCGGCACGCTGAGCAACTCCGTGGTGGGCGAGGACTAGACCAGCGGCAAGTCAAGTATTCAATACGGGGCGAACCCGACGGTCCCGCCCCGTAATTTTCGGCAGGAGCTACGAGGAGGACCAGAATGGCGCGAGTACCGGCAGTGAACCGCGAGCAGCTTCCTGAGGAGTTGAAAGAGGCCTACGATGCGGTCTTGGAGGCCAATAACGGCCGGGTCAGCGGCCCAACTTCCATCACGGTAAACAGTCCCGAGATGGCCCGTCGTCGCGGCCACCTCACCAGCTATTTGCGCTACGAGACCACAATTCCTCAGAACCTGCTGGAACTGGCCATTATCACCACCGCTCGGGCCATGGACTGCAAGTACGTCTGGAATGCCCATGCCCCAGCCGCCCGCCGGGCCGGTGTCAGCGATGAGCTGATCGATGCCCTGCGTGAGAAGAGACCGCTGCCCCAAACCAACGACCAGGAATCGGCGGTGGTCGCTTACGCCCAGGAGTTTTACGCCACCCACCAGGTCAGCGAAGGAACTTTCCAGACCGCGCTGAGTCTGTTCGGCACACAGCATCTGGTGGAGCTGACCGCGCTGATGGGCCACTACGCCCAGACCGCCTTTATCCTGAACTCCTTTGAC
This sequence comes from Chloroflexota bacterium, assembly GCA_022576105.1. The sequence goes on from JACZRM010000102.1 coordinate 1,535, forward strand.
GTTCAGCTGCCTGAAGGCGTCACCGAGCCGGTCTTGCCCGTATAGAGACTCGATCAACTTATCCTCCAGCGACGAGTCCAGAGGAACCCATGCGCACCATCGACATTCACGCCCACCTGATGCCTCAATGCTTTTGGAACGCCGTAACCGGCGGCGGTGATTGGTACGGCATGACCTTCCAATCGCAGCCGGGCAACGGTTTTACCATCAGCAACGGTAAGCGAGACGGCATAACCAATCCCCTGCTGCGGTCCACTCCTGAGGAGCGCATCGCTGATATGGACCAGCAGGGTGTGGACGTGCATCTGGTTTCGGTGGCCACCCCCATGTTCGGTTATCACTTGCCGCCGCAGCAAGGGCTGCAACTGGCCCAAGAGGTAAACGAAGAGATTGCAGCCATGACCCGCCAGTGGCCGGACCGCTTCGTCGGAATGGCCACCCTGCCGATGCAGGATGTTCCCGCGTCGATCAAGGAACTGGAACGGGCGGTGACGACCCTGGGGTTCAAGGGCGCCGAGCTGGACACGGTGGTCAACGGCAAAAGTTGGGACGAACCCGAGTTCCTGCCGCTGTTCAAGGCCGCCGAGGAAATGGGGGCGGTGCTGTTTTACCATCCCCAACCCAACAACAATCTGGTTATGGAATACTTCGGCAAATATGCAATGGGCAACAGCTTTGGGGTTCCGCTGGAGGATACCCTGGTGGTGGCGGCGCTGATCTTCGGCGGGATCCTGGAGAAATGCCCTGATCTGAAAGTATGTATCGCCCACGGTGGCGGGCCGGCCTGCTTTGGCATGGGCCGCATGGACCGGGGCTGGCAGGTGCGGTCGGAGGCCCGAGTCAACATCCCCCACCCGCCCAGCTACTACCAGAAGAAGATTTACTACGACTGCATCACCATGAGCGAGCGGGCGCTGCGGTTTTTGATCGATTCGGTGGGCATTGAGCGGGTGGTGCTGGGCAGCGACTGGCCCTATGTGACCTGGGACCCGTCGCCGGTGGGTTGGATCAAGGGCCTGGAAAGCCTGACCCAGGCCGAGAAAGAGCAGATTCTGTGGAAGAATTTGGAGAGTTTGCTGGGGATTTAGGCATCGAGTTGAATAAGCTGTTTAATCGTATCCATAGGCAAGTATAGCCGGTCAGGATGATTTGGGAATGGGATGAATTCGTAATGTTGATAGAAGTTAATAGCTGCCTCGTCGATGGCATCGACTACCACCGCCAAAGATGCCACGAAGGTACTGTTTCGCAAACTCCGGGTCAATGCGTCCATCAACAGAAGTCCGCCTAAGCCCTGACCCTGATAGTTCAGATCAACCGCCAATCGCCCAATCAGAGTAGCCGGGACTTCAGGATAGGGAATGCGCCTGGAAATCTCCGTCGGTAATTCCCCGGCATCGATGCTGTAATTCGTTAGAGTGTAATATCCTGCGATTCTATGGGCGCTGGGGTCTACCATCACATAGGGCACCGCCAGATGCCGTCGCAAGTCCTGCCCTGCCTGTTGATGAATGTACCGATCCAAGGATTCGGTACCGCAATGAAAAGCCGCTCGGTCATGCTGGCTGCCGAGCGGCTCAAATATAGGCGTAAATGGAAGCATCTACTCGTCCATGATTGCTCGATAGCGTTCATTGGCCTTGCGGAGGTTCTCACTGGGAGCTGGAGGGTTCAGCAACGACGTGATGAACAACTCACGTTCCTGAGCGTCAAGTTCCAGCCGTTCGTGTTCCCTGATAGTACGTTGAGCGGCCTCTTGCAAATTTCTCATTATGAACTCAGTCAGACTCGTACCCTGAAGCTCGGCAGCGCGCATAAATAGCTTCTTTTGCTCGGTGGTGACACGCGCTTCCAGGCGTTCTTTGCGGGTACCAGCAGCCATCGTTTCAAATCCTTCACTAGATAGATCAGTCCCAATTGTACGGCAAATCTACGGACATATCAATGTTTTTAATTCAAGCGCCCCTACGACAACCGGCCGCTGATTTACCCCTTCTCCTGCAGCGCCCGCAGCACCTTCTCGGCGGTGATGGGCAAGTCCATAATGCGCACGCCCACCGCGTCGTAGACCGCATTGGCGATGGCCCCGGCCAGCGGCGTGTTGCTGCTCTCTCCGATGCCCTTGCTCTGGAAGGGGGCCGGGCCGCTGACCGGCTCCAGCAGCACCGTAACCAGTTCGGGCAGGTCCGGCATCGTGGGCATTTTGTAGTCCCCCAGGCTAAGCGTGGATACCCTTCCCTCTTCGGTAACCATCTCCTCCATCAGCGCGTAGCCCAGACCCTGGATCACCCCGCCTTCAATCTGACCCTGGTGGGCCAGCGGATTCAAAACCGTGCCCACGTCGTGGACCGTGACTATCTTGTTGACCTTTACCTGCCCGGTTTCCAGGTCCACCTCTACCTCCGCCGCCTGAGCGCAGTAAGAAGTCTCTTCGGTTGGCGGCGAGGTAAAGTCCTTCTGGCCGGAAATTGGCTGCTGCATGGCCGACACCGCCCGCTCGGCCACTTCAGCCAGGGATACCGAAAGATTGGCGACTCCCGCAGCGACGAACCGGCTTTGCTGGAGTGTGACCACGTCCGCTGATTCTCCCAGGTATTCGGCGGCCAGCACCGTCAGCTTCTCCCGCAGGTCCTCAGCCGCACCCTGGGCGGCCTGCCCGGCAGTGTAGGTTGTCCTGGTGCCTCCAGGACCGGATTCAAAGGGGACTGCGTCGGTGTCTCCAACCACCAATGTGACGTCGGCGACCGGTATGCTCAGCGACTCGGCCACTATCTGACGCATCACCGTGTGCGCGCCGGTACCGGTATCCCAGAGGGACATCATCAACGTAACTTTGCCGTCTTGGTCCATCTCAACCTTCGCTGAGGATTGTCCGGAACCCTGAGATTGGTCGCCCATGGCCAGCCCCCGGCCCAGGTTGGGTTTCGCCTTGGGGGTCTGCCAGCCCACGGCGTCAGCCGCCTTCTGCAGCGTTTCACCGGCGCGGATGTTGTGCCATTCTTCGCCGATGGGCGCTAAGTCGCCGGGTTGCAGGGCGTTGATTCTGCGGAACTCGAAGGGGTCCATTCCCAATTCCTGGGCCACCATGTCCATGTGAGATTCCACGGCAAACGCGACTTGAGGCTTGGCCGGAGCGCGCATGTGTCCGCACGGGATGTTGTTGGTGTAGACCATGTAGCTGTCGATCCGAACGTGGGGAATCCGGTAGGGTCCGCCGCTGTGATCGGCCCCCCGCAGGTGCACCCGGGGCTTGAACGCGCCAAACGCGCCGCTGTTGAACACAACCCGGGCCTGCCGCGCCCAGAGCCGCCCGTCTTTTTTCACGCCGGTGCGCAGGGTGATGACCCCTGGGTGGCGGGGATTGCCGGCCATCAGTTCCTGGATGTAGTCCATCACCATCTTGACCGGCTTACCCGAATGGAGCGCCAGGTAGTAGCAGAGAGGAACATCCATGAAGGAACCTTTGCCGCCAAAGTCGCCGCCGATAGTGCAGGGGTTGATGCGTATCTGCTCTTGGGATAGACCCCAGACTGCGGCCAATTGGCCGCGCAGCATAAAGGGGCCCTTGTTATTGGCCCATATCTGCACGCGGTTGGCAGCGTCAATTTCAACGACGCAGGCATGGGGTTCGATGTAGCCCTGGTGGGCCAGTTGGGTATTGAAGGAATGCTCGATTATCAGGTCTGACTCGGCGAATCCCCGGTCGCAGTCGCCCTTCGACCAGGAATTGTAGGCCAGCACATTGTTGATTTTAGAAGGTGGTTGGGGCAGACCGCTGTAGGAGGCCATTTGTTCGTGCAGCACCGGGGCCGAATCAGCCATCGCCTCTTCCGGGTCAAACACTGGGTCGAGCTCTTCATACACCACGTCAATTTGCAGCAGAGCTTCTTCAGCCAGGTCGGGCGTCGCCGCCGCGACGGCGGCTACCTTGTCCCCCACGAACAGCACCTTGTCCCGGGCCAGCACCGGATGGTCCCGCAGCAGGCGGCCAACCCGACGGTCGGGCAGGTCGCTGCCGGTAACCACGGCGTGCACGCCGGGCATTTTCCTGGCGCGGGAGGTGTCGATGCTAACGATGCGAGCGTGGGGGTAGGGGCTGCGCAAGATTTTGCCCCACAGCATCCCGGGGCGATTGACGTCGGCAGCGTACAGCGACTGTCCCGTGACTTTGTCCGGGCCTTCTGCCCTGGTTACCGACTGGCCAATCACTGAATAGGACGTCATTTATCCACTCCCTGGCAATTTTCTGGGTTTCTTATTGCGGGGTAGTATAACCCCTCAGGTACCCGCCGCAATAGAGTTGGATCTGGATTCTCGCCAACAGCACAAAAGATCAGGCGGTCCGCCCAGAGAATTTATCTGGGAGAACCGCCTGATGCCGTCTGTTTCAGTGAAAGTTGGCTGCGCCGGTGGAAATGTCTGCTTAAGCCGCTAATCTAAGGGCGTGTGTTACTCAAAGAAGGACAGGTAAGCGCCCATTGAGGGCATACCGATGACGGTGGAATCCTCCTCCACCTCCACATCTCCGCCCAGCAGCGCTCCAATCAAAATTGTGGATTCTCCCTGGCCAAGTTGTCCTCCGGGTGACCGACCGGTGAAGTAAGTCCCCACATACTGGCCGTATTCGTCAAAGCTGACCTCATCCTGCACTCGAAATATGATGTCGGCTGCGGTGCCGCCGATCACATTCATGGTGATATGTTCGTCGAAATCCAGGTCATCGACTACGTCGATCACGATTGGGCCGCCCATAATAGTCAAGTTGATAGTGACATTCTCATCAAATTCGATATCATCAAAGGCATAATTCCCCGAAACAAAGCCGATGGTGGCATTTTCTTCCACCCTGAGAGTCCCGTAGCTTCCTGGGGTGGCAGTGTAAATTCCGCCGGCTGGGACGGTGACGTCCGTCCCGCCGGCA
>JACZRM010000103.1 GCA_022576105.1 Chloroflexota bacterium
TTCATGGGGCATATCCCCTTCGTTGCCGTATAGCAGCAAATAACCCGGGTCCAGGTTTTCTTTTATGTACCGAAGCTTTTTGATGACGGTCTCCGGGCTGCCCACGATGATGTTGTGGGCTTCCTGCAAGTCTTCGTAACTCATCCGCTTGCCTATTGTCCCGGTGCCAATCAGCGGTCGCGACATCTTGATCCGCAATGCCTCCCGAGATTGGTAGCCGGGGGGGTCGTTGAACTCCAATGGGCCGCGATTGCGGTGGTTTTCCGTCCACAGGAAGGTGCGGCCAATCTCCTGGGCCCGCTCATCGGTGTCGGCCACCAGGCACCGCAACAGATACCCAAAATGCTGCGGGCCGGGTTCAAAACCCACTTCAAGGGCGGTCTCAAAGTAAATAGCCTTGAGTTGCTTGGTCACGTCCAGCAGTGAACCCAGGTTCATGTAGGGGTACTGGCGCTTGGCGGCCCAGATTACGCTCTCCGGACTGCCGGTGCCGGGGAACCACACCGGGGGATGGGGCTTCTGAATGGGCACCACCCAAGGATTGACCATGCGGTGCGGGAAGTAGCGGCCTTCCCAACGGAAGGGGCCTGGCTGCGTCCAGCACTTGATGATCAAGTCATGGGCTTCTTCGAATCGGTCGCGGTTTTCGGTAGGGCTGATTCCGGCGTGCAAGGTCTCGACTGCGGTGCCTCGTACAAATCCAGAGATGATGCGGCCTCCAGAGATACAGTCCAGCATGGCAATTTCTTCGGCCATCTTCACCGGGTCGTTGACCGCAATGACGTTGCCCAGCATGGCAATCTTGCATCGCTTGGTCACCTTGGTCAACACGGCGGCGTCAATGTTGACCGAAGGCTTCATGCACCAGTAGGCCGAGTGGTGTTCGTTGGTCATAATGCCGTCAAAGCCGACTTCGTCGGCCAAGACATACTGTTCGTGGTAATTGTTGTACAGAAGGTGAGCTTTTTCCGGGTCGAAGTGGGTGTTGGGGAAGTGCATCCGGCCGGACTCGTAGGGCTCCAGGTCCTGCTCTTGAACGTGACCGTAGGGCTGCTCGGAAAACCAGAATACTTCGGTTGACATCGATGCTCCTTTCAGTTGGGCGGCACTACCCGATTTTGGACAGGAAGTCGGTGACCGCGCTGATAAATTCTGAAGGCTTTTCTATGGCCGGTGAATGCCCGCAGTTGTCGATGATTTTCAGGGTGGAGTTGGGAATCGCTTTTTGGAACAGCTCGCCGCACTCCAATGGAATAATGGCGTCTTGCTTGCCCCACACAATCAGGGTAGGAGTGGCTACCTTGCCCAGATAGTTGGGCAGGCTCAGGTTGTGCAAATAGGGCCGCCAGCAGAGCCTAGAGGCCATCTCGCGATTGGAGTGTTCAGTTATAGTCTCTTCAGGAGTCAATTCCCGAGTATATTGATCATAGTTGGCGACTTGTCCGGTATCATAAAACCGCTGTTTCAGCCTGGTCTGGGACGACACCATAAAGATTTCGGTGATCTCTCCCTGTTCGGGCTTGATCCCCGCCGCATCCACCAGAATCAGCGCCTTGAGATCATGTTCACACATGGCGGCCATCTCGGCGGCGATCCAGCCTCCCATTGAGGAACCCATCAGGACGTACTGCTTAAGACCCAGCTTCTGGGCCATTTCCAGGTTGAAGTGGCAAATGTCGTTGATGGTGTAGAGCCAGGCCGGACGTTCAGTGCCGTTGAACCCCGGCTGCGATGGTACGAATACGGTATAGTCTTTGGCCAGCTCCTGGTGGTAAGGCTGCCAGCCAGAGCTGCCTCCAGCCCCGTGGAGGAACAGTAGGGCTGGGCCGGAGCCGCCGGAGAACATTTCTACTTCGGTGCTGCCAACGGTCACAGTTGTTCTGGTTCCGCTCTGTGCGGTTGTCATTTGCAAACCCCATTCTGATGGTTTTGTCGGTGAGCCAGCCTACGGCGGATGCGGCCTGCTTCGGACCTGGTTCGCCGTAGCTGTGTTTCAACGGGAGACGCCCTGATTCTGGTACAAAAACCATACCTTGTCAAGCCAAATTGAGGCTGCCCAGCTTGATAGGCAGGGGGATGTGCTCATCGGGAGACGGGATAAAACACGATAGTAGCGTCCGTTCGTGGTGAGCCCATCGACAAGCTCAGGACAGGCCTGTCGAACCATGAGCGGACGGTTTCCGATAGCGTCCTTCGAGAGCCGGCCGGGATTCGGTTTCGATACGCCCCCAACAAGTGGGGCTACTCAACCAACTTTACCGTAGTGCTAAGAAGCTGCTCAGCTTGACAGGCAACCGGCGGGGTTACTACTATAAGAACTGCCACAGCACTGTTTTATTGGGGATTAGTCCAGTGGTAGGACGCCTGACTCTGGCTCAGGAAGCACAGGTTCGACCCCTGTATCCCCAGCCAAAGGACCCGCTCATGGTGAGCCGGTCCAACCACGCATTAACCCTTCCCCCCGCAGATTTACCATTCAGTCGAGCGTAAGAAGCAGGCCCGGAATATTCCGGGCCTGCTCGATGCTTGGTGTTTCCCAGCAGGTTACTTACTGCAGGTTACTTACTAAAGAACATGGTGTTGGCCCGGAGGCGTGGGGCGTAGGTGGGTTCCCACTCTAGATCTGCGGATAGGCCATAAATGCTGACCACCAGGAAGTTGGGCACGAAGTAGAAGTTGTTGTGCACGCGATCCGCGATGGTCTCCATCCGCTGCCTCCGCAAGTCTCCGGCAGGAGTAGCTATCGCCTCCTCAATTAACTCCTCCAGGTCTCCATAGCAGACGCCGCTGCTGCGGCTGTAACAACTGTTGCGCAGGATGGCTTGGCGGGAGAAGTCTAGTGACTCGGTCGATGTTGCCGCCCCGGTCAGGTGCATGGATGCGAAGTTGGGCTCGCCTGGGCCAAGGTTGAGGCACTTCTCATGGAGATCGTTCCCAGGGGAATTCTTAAAATCTTCCCTGGTTCGCTGGTGGCCACAGTTGGACCGGCCGGTTCTGGTGTGTGCCGAAGATTCAACCACCAGCAATTTAGCGTTGATGCCGACCTCTCTCCAGAAATTTACCACCGACTCGGCATACTCCACCTCCCTGGGGACCCGTTGGGGGCGAACATGGAGCCTGATTTCGTTGTCCGGATTGTAATTGGCCCCGGCCAATAATTCTCTGGCCCGGGCCGGGTTGTAGGGATAACCGGCGGAGTTCTCCGGGGTTATGCCCACGGCGCCAGGTTGGGCGATATTACCGTAGCAATTCAATACCCGGTCGAAAAGCAGTGTCATCAGAGTTTCACAGTCGATGGCCAGGTTCAGGGCCTCTCTAACATCCTTCTTGCGCAACTCCGGGTGGTGCACCGTGTCAATGGCATAAATGTAGGCTTCATTGTTGGTGCCCGACTTCCACTTGGGGACTCGGTCCCGGTCTTCGAAGGCAATTTCCGCCCAGTCGGCCTCTCCGGCGGCAATCATGGAGGCCCGCGCCAGAGGGTCGTTACGCCAGACCTGGATCACGCGCTGGATGGAAGGGGCCCGGGAGTATATAGTGCTGGGATTGGGATTATAGTCTTCAAAAATCTCCAGCTCTACTTCCTGGCCGGTACGCCATTCAACAATCCTATATGGGCCCAGACCCACAGTCATCCGTTCAATATCATCGTCGGAAGCCGCCTCGAACCAGCCTACATCCTGGAACTTGGTGAAGATGGTGGTGCGAGGCAGAATGGGGCAGGCTTTGCCACAGACTATATCCAGGGTCAGGTTGTCCACCACTTCTCCACCAATGACGCCGTGCAAGCTGAAGTCGTTGGAGTTGAAGTGGCCGCTGGTCTCCTGGTCGCCGAAGTAGTCAATCCAGAATTTGGCCTGGGTGGCATTCCAAGGGGCGCCATTGTGGAACTTTACACCATCCCTTAAATGAAAGCGCCAGCGGTTCGGTTCCAACTGTTCCCAAGCCTCGATGCCGGTTAGCCCGACTACCTGGAAATTGTTTTGATCGTCGATCCAAGTCAGTGGGTCGCTGGCAATGTCGTCGCACACCGTATTCAGGAAATTCCCTCCGCAGTTGGCGCTGGCGGCGCCAATAGTGGTGGGCTCCTTGCTGGTCACGAATATGAAGGTGTCTCTGGCGCTCATCACCGCAACTGGCACGGCGGTGGGCTTGGCAACAATTGCCTCAAGCTGTGAGGCGCCCGTATCAGGCGCCGGCGCGGCCGGATTGCCGCAAGCTGCGACCAGCAAAGCGAGAATTACTACCAAACCCGGCAGCCAGCGCAGTTTGCGGGATTTGGTTAGGTTTCGGATCAACATCGGGCGCCCTCCAAACAACAATTGCGAATACTATATACAAACCTACTAATTGCTTATTGTTGCTCCAATAACACACCCCTCCATTGGAAAGTTGTGCCATCTATAGTGGAAAGCTTACTGTTTGTCAACGGTGGTATCAGCAACGGGTTATAGGAAATAAAAACGCCCCGAGTCGCTGTTCGGGGCGTCAATGCCATTGGTTAGTTGTATCTGGGTATTTACCGGGTGAACCTCATGGTGTTGACCCGGGTGCGGGGGTCGTAGCGAGGTGTCCACTCCAGATCCTCGGCCAGGCCGTAGACTGTAACCACCTGGAACATGGGGATGAACCAGAACTCGTCGCGGATGGTCTGGGCCAAGGATTCCAACTTGGCCGTTCGGTCTGGACCTTGTTCAGTGGCGATTGCGTCCTGGAGACCCTCCTGGAATCCAGGAATCTGGTTGCAGACTCGGCTGTTGACGTTGCCGCAACTGTTGCGCAACAGCAACTGGCGCTGCAGGTCCAGAGATTCATTGGAGGTGGCCGTCTCATAATAGTGAGAGGAAGCGCCGGTTGGAGGGGGCGGGCCGAATTCCTCACAGCGGTCTGGGTCTTCAGTACCACCGCAGCCGCTACGGCGGGTATCCCGGGCCAGGCCTGGCTCCAAGATTTGCAGCTTGCCGTTGACCCCAACTTCGTTCCACATCCTGATCACAGATTCCCAGAGTTCTACATCGCGGAAGACGCGACCCCGGCGGCTGTGGATGCGGATTTCGTTGGCTGGGTCATAGCCAGCCTCTGCCAACAATTCCCGGGCGCGCACCGGGTCGTAATCATAAGGGGCCGAGTTGAGTTCGTTGATGCCAACGGTTCCAAATTGAGAGATGTTGCCCCAACATTCTTGCAAACCGTTGAACAGGGTCTCCATGATGGTCTCGCAGTCAATCGCCAGGACCAGTGCTTCTCGTACCTTACGCTTCCTCAATTCCGGGTGCCAGATATTGTCGGCGACCAGAATGTAAACCTCGTTGTTGGTCCCGGTAAGGGCCTTGGGGACTTGGTCAATATTATCAAAGCCGATATCGAAGGCCAGGTCGGCTTCACCGGCGGCGATCATTGCGGCGCGCGCCAACTCCTCATTAAGCCAGACCTGGAAGACCCGATCAATCGACGGTCCTTGAGCGTCGAAGGCGGTATTTGGTAGGTAGTCTTCGTATCGCTCCAGCTCCACTTCGACACCCCGGCGCCACTCCACCATTCGGTAGGGGCCGGTCCCGATGGTGAGATTATCCCGCTGGTCATCGCTGGCGTTGCTGTACCATTCGGGGGCCTGGAACTTGAGGAACATGGCGGTGCGCGGGAAGATGGGACAGTTTACCCCACATACCACATCAACGGTCAGGTCACCAACAACTTGGCCGGAAATTACGCCGTGGAAACCATAGGACCCGGTGCCATTGCCGGCGGATTCCCGGTCGCCGTGGAAATCGATTCCCATTTTAGCGGCGGCGGCGTTCCAAGGTTCGCCGTTATGGAACTTCACGCCGTCACGCAGGAAGAACCGCCAGCGGTTGGGCTCTACCATTTCCCAGCGCTCCACGCCGGTCAAGGGCGCCACCTCAAACGTAGCGCTGTCAATCCAAGTCAAGGGGTCGCTGGTAAGGTCTTCGCACACCAGGCTGGGCACGTTGCCGCTGCACCCAGCGGACCACGCCCCCAACTGGTCGGGTTCACTGCTGGTCACCAGGATAACGGTATCTCGGGCCGATTCCACCGCACCCAGGGTTGGAGTCGGCGCGGCGGTGGCTGCCGCTGAACCTGCGGCCAGGTTTGGCGTCGAAACCGAGGGTATCGCGGCGGCCTTAGAAGCGGTCGCCACGGCTGGTACTGTTTCTGACTGTATTGGGATCGCAGTGGGCGAGGTTTGGCAGGAGATCATGAGTAGGGTTATAAGAACCAGCAACGCTGGGAACCAGTGGGTTGATTTAACGGTGATTAATGAGCGCATTTTGGCACTCACTCTCCTTAACTTAGATTTCTTTGATCGCTCCGTAAGCGCTAGGGAGCAATGCAGGAACCACTCAACCACTATCCTTCAATAGTTTTAACTTGCCCAGGGTGCTTCCTCCTGATTTTCAGTCCCAGCATCCCCTGAGAAACCAG
>JACZRM010000104.1 GCA_022576105.1 Chloroflexota bacterium
AGCCAATAATGGGAATGGACCACAGCATAGGTCAGGTTAGTCTGCTGGCGGTATAATCGCACCGACTCCAAGAAACCGGGGAGTTTGGTGAACAGGTCCTCCATGGGAGTGTTGGGATCGCCTCCTGGGATATGCACCACTCTCACGCCGGCAGAAATTTCCTCTACTTTACCATCGGCGCCCGCATGCTGGCGGGTGTAAATATCTACTGCCACTCCTAGTTCGCCCAGGGAGCGGGCCAATTGCTGCACGTAAACATTCATGCCGCCAGACTTGCCCTGACCCGGAGAGGCTATGGGGCAAGCATGAAACGAAATAAATGCTACTCTCTCTAAATTCAACTTCGCTTCACCACCATCTGATACAGGATTTGGTTCTGGCCGCCAAGGTGATACTTGTACGGTTCAGAGCCACGTAGAAAATCGAAATATTCCTTTCCCTGCTCAATCGCATCCCGCAGACACAGCGCATTGAGCAGCAGGCCAACGCTGTAGTAACTGTACTCCAGATCGTAGCCGCTATTGTAAAGCAACCGCGTTGTACCGTAGTCAAAGCACAAACTGGCCGCCACCAGCTTACCCCCCATTTCCATAAAGAACAACTTGATTAGTCCTAACTGGGCGGTACGTCGGGCGATGCTGTAAAAAAATTTCTCTTGCTGGGGCGTCATGAACTTTGACTTTTCCGGGTCACTCATCCGCATCAAACTAAGGAAGTCCCCCAAACGGGCGACTACCTGCTCTTCGTCGGTGATGGAGTACCAGGTCCATGACTCAACGGATTCCAGTCGGCGCAGCTTGCGGCGCAGCTCGTGGCGGTCTCTCCTGGAGAGGATCCCCAGGTAGGCGTCCCAACTAGCCGGTAGATTCAGCCCGGGAGCCACGTCTTCCTGGACAATCTCAACCGAGTAACCCTGCTGGCGGGCCAACTCGGGCAGGTGTTTCAAAGTGGGTGAAGACTCTCGAAGGGAGTGGAGCTCTAATGCGGCGAATCCCTGCTCAGCCAGGGACTCAATTAACTTGGGGTAGAAAGTCGCTTCATAGCCTGGTCGCACCATAAAGTCGTTGTAGTCAAAGGTCTCCGTATTCCCCATCAGGGAAACAACATCGTCCTGGCGCCACATGGAAGCAATGGCCATGATCCCATCCGGCCCTTCGATGTAGAACCCGGCCATCTGGCGGCCGTCGCCAAAGGTGTCCCACCAGACCTCCTGCCACTGAGGTAAGAGGTACAGGGTGTTAACCGGACAATCGGAGAGCAGACTTTCCCATTTCTGCTGTATCTCCTGAAAAGATTTTATTGGTAGAGAAGCGACGGATGTGGACGACATTAAACCTACTTTCTCAGCAAAGACAGCAGACTCTGCCCATCAAATCCGCTGTCGGTAAAGCCCCCTCTAATGGCGGCAGTTACTACCTGACTGCCCGGCTTATGCACCCCCCGCATGGACATACACAGATGCTCGGCCTCTACCTGTGCCACCAGGCCCCGAGGTCTGAGGGCGGCGAACACCGCATCGGCCCATTGGCGGGTCAAACGTTCTTGCACCTGAGGACGCCGGGCGGCAACCTCCAGGCAGCGGACCAGTTTGCTGATTCCCGCCACTCTCCCGCTGGGAATATAGGCCAGGTGGGCCTGGCCGAAGAAGGGCAGCAGGTGGTGTTCACACACGGAATAGAAAGTTACGTTTCGCAGCAACACCGGGTCATGGTGGTCTTCTTCGAATATGGCGTCAATTGCCTCCGCCGGGTCCAGTCCAACGCCGGAGAACAGCTCCGCGTACATATTGGCGACGCGATTAGGGGTATCCAGCAAGCCTTCCCGCTTTGGGTCTTCTCCAATGGCTTCCAGGATACTGCCAACCGCAGTTTCAATGCGTTCTAGCTGAATGACTCTGTCCCTTTTCCGGTTACAGTGTGGCGGCTAGTGCGACGGCTTCAACCGCCTCAATGGTCGCTTCAATTTCAATAGTCTGTGCGGTGCTGCTGCTGACCGCCAAGTCTGGGTCCTTGAGACCGGACCCGGTAATTATACACACAACTCGCTGGCCCGCCAGATTCAGTCCTTGGCCGACCGCCTTGATCAAGCCGGCTACTGAAGCGGCCGATGCCGGTTCGCCAAAAACCCCCTCGGTGGACGCCAGCCGCCGGTAGGCGTCTAGAATTTCGTCGTCGGTCACCGAGTCAATCGTGCCGCCCGAATCATCCCGAGCCTCCAGCGCGCCCTGCCAACTGGCCGGGTTGCCGATACGAATGGCCGAAGCGATGGTCTGCGGATTGTTGACCGGATGCCCCAGGACTATGGGAGCAGCTCCCTCAGCTTGAAAGCCCATCATGCGGGGCAGTCGCGTGGTGCGTTCCGCCTGATGGTACTCTTTGAACCCCCGCCAGTAGGCGGTGATGTTGCCGGCGTTGCCCACTGGAATAAACAGATAGTCCGGGGCGTCGCCCAGCACATCGGACACTTCAAAGGCGGCGGTCTTTTGCCCTTGTAAACGATGGGGATTCACCGAGTTGACCAGCGTGATTTTATGTTTACTGGTAAAATCGCGCACCAGCTTCATCGCCACATCAAAGTTGCCGTCCACCAGGATTATCCTGGCCCCGTAGGCCATGGCCTGCGCCAGCTTGCCCAGGGCAACCTCTCCTTTGGGAATCAGCACGGTGGCGGGAAGGTTGCAGTATGCTCCGTAGGCGGCGGCGGAAGCGCTGGTATTGCCGGTAGAGGCGCAAATTATGCCCACGCTATTGTCTTCCAGGGCCTTGGCAATCGCAACAACCATTCCCCGGTCTTTGAAGGAGCCAGTGGGGTTGCAGCCCTCCAGCTTGAAGTAGAGCTCGTCGCACCCCAGCTCTTTTCCCATCCGGTTGGATTTAACCAGTGGGGTATCGCCCTCACCCAGGGTAAACATAGGGGTAGAGTCCGTTACCGGCAGGAACTCTTGGTACCTCTGTAGGACTCCAATACCCATATTGATCTTCACCAGGACATCTATCGACGATCTTCCGCTGGGGGCCCTCCCTCACCCGACCTCACTTGCGCTCGGCCACCCATCTCCCTCAGGGCTTATTACACGACAGTTTTAGTTAACGGCATCCTCGCCCCTTGTGGGAGAGGGCCAAGCGTCAGGGGCCTAACCCTCTACCCTAAGCATGTTGCTTACCCGGTTGACCACCGCCAGGTCGGCGACCAGCTTCAAGGCTTCAACCATCGAGGCTTCCCGGGCTGGGTGAGTGGTGATGACCAACTCCGCCCGCTGTTCCTCGGGAAAGGTGTCTTTTTGCAACACCGAAGCGATACTGATGCTGCGGTCTCCCAAAATTTTGGCAATCTGGGCCAGCACCCCGGCCTGGTCGGCAACGTTCAACCTGATGTAGTACCTGGTCTCCAGGTCGTCAATGCACTGGACCGGGAAGGGCTGTTCTGCCTCGATTACCGGGACCGGCGGCTGGTTGGCTTGCAGCTTTCGACCAATGTCGATCAGGTCTCCAACGACGGCACTGGTAGTGGGCCCACGCCCGGCGCCCATACCGTGGAACAACACCTGCCCCACCTGGCTGCCGGTAACTTCCACCGCATTATACACTCCATCTACTTTGGCCAGCATATGGTCGACCGGGATCAGCGCCGGATGCACTCGCGCCCTGATCTGACCCTGCTCGACGGTGGCAATTGCCAGTGGTTTGATGGAATATCCCAATTCTTGGGCGTAACGAAAGTCTTGGGCCTGCAAATTGGATATCCCCTGGCGGTAAATGTCCTCCGGGGCGACTCTCTGGTGGAAGGCCAACGAGGCTAAAATCGACAATTTATAGACCGCGTCAAACCCTTCTACGTCGTTGGTGGGATCGGCCTCAGCGTAACCCAGGTCCTGGGCCTCGGACAGAGCTGGTCCAAAATCGGCGTGCTGGTAGGCCATGCGGGTGAGGATGAAGTTGGTGGTGCCGTTGATGATGCCACGGATGGAATGGATGTCATTGGCCAGTAACTGGTTCATCAAGCTGCCGATGATGGGTATGCCACCACCGACGCTGGCCTCGAACAGCAGGTTGACCTGGTTTTGCTGGGCCAAGGCCAACAACTCTGGCCCGTACTTGGCCATGGCCTCTTTATTGGCGGTAACCACGTGTTTACCGGAGGAGAGGGCGTCTTTCAGGTATTGGGCCGCCGGCTCGGTGCCGCCCATGACCTCAACCACTATCTGAATGGAGGGATCAGCCAGCACATCCTCTGGGTTGGTGGTAATAATTCCGGCGGGGACTGAGATGTCCCTTTGCTTGGCCAGGTCTCTCACCAGGACCTTTTTCAGGTTGACTGGTAAACCGATTCGCTGGGAGATGCTCTGAGATTGCTCCAGCAGGGTGGCGGCGACTCCGCCACCAACCACACCCAGACCCATCAGGCCTATGTTTATTTCGTGGATGGCGCTCACTTACCCGACTGTTAACCCCCCAGTGGCACTCCGCCCGGATTTGGCCGCCGCTGCGGTTGGTCGACTCTGGGGGCGGTCAGGCGAACCTGGTCGGCAACCCATGCGTAGCGCTCGCTGTTGAAGTTAATCTTTACCCAACCCCCAGTGGAACCAAGGGTCAGCTGCTCGGTCTGCCACTTTTTAACTAACTCAATGGATAGCTTTGCCCGCATCAGAGGATCCAGTTCACGTTCGTCAGGGCCGGATATTTTATGAATGATGTAGACGCCTTCCTGGGTGAACTGGGGGTTACTAATCGACCCAACGCCCAGGGGATCGACTTCCTGCTCGGTGTCCCCAAAAAGCACCGGGTCTAAGTCGGGGAAAGCCCCCTGGGGGACCCAACCAACGTAGCCTTGGCTGTCGGCGAAGCCGGCCGGGTTATTAACTTCAAAGGCCACCTCAACGAAATCTTCGCTGTCTAGTCGAGCCCTGACTTCGCTGGGGTCCACCTGCGAATTGTCAAAGTCAATCCTGATCCACTCCAACTCCACCTGCTCCGGCGTTTCGGGAATGTCCTCACTCAACAACAGCGTTAGCTGAGTTCGCAGCAATTGTTCTTCGATCAGCCTTCGGTACTCGGACTTCGAAAGCCGGATTTGGGTCAAGAATTCGGTCAAGTTGTTGTCGTACAGGCGGTCCAATTGGGCGGTATCCACCTCTTCGCCTGCTTGAGCGGGGGGGTAAAACTGCCGTTTGAGCGCCTGGTCAACATCTTCCTGGGTCACGTTTAGGCCCAGGCCCGGGGCCGCCTGGCGCAGGATTTCGTTGTTGAGCATGTCCTGGAGATACTGGAAAGGCACTATGCTCAGGTCAACAAAACCGCCCTGATAGCGGTTGATGCCCTGCAGCACTTGGATGCGCTCCACCAAGTCACCCATGGTAAATTCCACGCCGCGAATATTTCCGGCGAAATCACGGGGAGGCGCGTAGAACTCCCGATAATATCCCACCGCCACAATAGCGATTATCGCCAGAATCAGCATGGAGCCGACGGTGATGGCCAAGGCCTGACGGCGGCGTTCTTCGTGAAGACGGATGTTAATTTGGACGCTTTGTTGCTGGGCTTGTGCCGCGGTTGGACGGTCCCGGCGGCGGTTGCGACGGCGGCGACCTGGTTCGCCATCAACACGGTTATCCCGGCGTTGCCACGGGAGAGCCATAAAAAAACCTCTACGGAGCAGTGCTCTTGCGATTAATCATGCCGCCAAAGTCATTGAGCTGCGTTGATATCGGACGGCGCATTAGACATTGTAGCTGGGCCAGGCAGCGACAGTGCGCCCCTAGCGACGGAATCCCATGCTGATAGCCGGGTTAGGCACAAACGGCAACAGGGCCAGATGCCGGGCCCGCGTAATAGCAGTCCTCAACAACCGTTGGTGCTTGGCGCAAACTCCGGTCTTTCGGGATGGCTCTATCTTGGCCCGGTCGGAGATGAACCGCCGAATCCGGTCCACGTCCTTGTAGTCAATGTGCGTGGCGTGCTCTACACAAAAAGAGCAGACTCGCCGGCGCGGCCCGTACCGGCCCCGGGGCCGACCACCTTGCCGGGATCCCCCGCCGGTTCGAGGGCCGCCACCACCCGGGCGATTCCCACCACCGCCACCGGGTCGGAAGCCGCCACCGCCACCGGGTCGGAAGCCGCCACCGCCACCGGGTCGGAAGCCACCACCGCCACCAGGCTGGAATCCTCCCGGCCGGGGAGCGCCGCCCGGTTGGGGCGGGCCACCAGATTGAGGCGCGCTGCCAGATTGAGGCGCGCTGCCAGATTGAGGCGCGCTGCCAGATTGAGGCGCGCTGCCAGTCTGCGGGGCTCCTTCAGGCTGGGGCGCGGCGGGCGCCGGTTGTGGTTCTGTAGTCATATACGGGGTGTTCCTCCGGTTGGATTTACAGC
>JACZRM010000105.1 GCA_022576105.1 Chloroflexota bacterium
CCAATTAAGTGAACGATTACAGGGCTTCATCTATCGCTATGAAAACTATGGTCATAGCTCCGAGCAAATACCTCAGGGTACACGTGTTGCAATCAGGAACCTCTTTGCATGGCTAAGCCAAAGAGATCCCGATATGTTTGCGACGGTAACTGAAGACGGCTTGTTAGTGCTAGAGGCAACCCTTGACTCTAAAGGGCAGCTATTTGTTGAGATAGATCGCGATGGGACAGTTGAAGCTACGTTCGCTAGTTCAGGACTTGATATTATTGGGCTTAATGTGACCAATATCTCAGAATTGACATATGACTTGGTGAGTTCGATTGGTGGTTCCTAATGAGGATTGGGTCTGCCGATTTGTTCGGTATGATGACTGGAATTTTGAAAAAGACAGGCCTGCACACTCGGCTTTTAGGGCGAGCGATGGCCAGCTGTCTGTGTTTCATGTCGAACAAGTCAGGCAAGGTGGTTACAGTTTACAAGACTTGTGTATTAACAGATTGGCAGGAGCGGGAGAGGCGCATCTCCTGGTCGAACAATACATAGATACCGCTAAGAACGGAAATTCTCCAGTTTTTGACCCGCGAGTCTACTGGAGACCCATGCAGGTCGCCACGGAATGGACAGAGTGGGCCAATGCTCACGCACAGGTGGAATCCGAACGAGGCGACAAGAACTTCCCCCAGACCTACCGAGTCGCTCTTACGTTATTGGCCTCCCAGTTAAGGCCACCAACACAATAGAAAACCTAAGTGCCGGGCTTGAAACCCGCCCCTCTCTGTGCCAACCAAAACGGTTCAGTAAACTGGATTAAGATTTCCCGGTCAAGTCAGCCACGCGGGGGCCTACTTCCTCCATCAGCAGCTGCAGGCATTCGTGCTCCCACTGCGGGTCGTCCGGGTCCTGGGTGATGGCCAGCAGGTGCCCAAAGCCGCCGACTTCCTCGTACAGGCTGCGAATGCGATCGGCGCACTGCTTCGGGTCGCCCACAATCCAGATATTCTCCATCATGTATTCCACCGTCAGGTCGTCGTTGGACATATTGGGGTCGATCTTGGTGGCCTGGACCAGCCCCGACCCCAGCCGGTTGGGCCGCTGGTGCTCAATGTAGTTGCGGCCCAGCACCGCATGCGCCCGCTCTCTCGCTTCCTCCGGCGTCTTGGCCACGAACACGTCGCGACCAATGCGCCACTGGCTGCGGTCGCTGGTCTTGCCCGCCTCGGCCGCCGCGTCCTCCACCACCGTCCAGTGCTCGCCCAGGTATTTGGGGGCCAGATTGGAGCTGCTCATGGGAATCCAGCCCTTTTCACCGGCCACCCGAATGGAACTGGAGCCAATGGAGGTGGCCGCCACGCCGATGGGCGGGTGGGGCTGCTGGTAGGGCTTCATGTGCAGGCCCCGCTCCAACACCGGGTCTAGCTCCGGGGCCTCGATGTCGTAGTACTTGCCGTGATAGCTGAACTTACCCTCGTTCTCCCAGATTTTCAGCACAATGTCCAGCACTTCCGCAGCCTGCTCCCGCACCTCGACGCCTTTCTTGGGGTCCAGGCCGAACAGCGCCAGGTCGGTGGGGATGGCCCGGTGGCCGATGCCCCAATAGAAACGTCCCCGGGTCAGGTGGTCCAGCATGGCGATGCGGTGGGCCAGTTCCACCGGGTTGTGGATCGGCAGCAGGGTGATGCCGGTGGCCAGCTTGATGTTTTCGGTCATGGCCGAAGCCTTGGCGATGAGCAGGTCGGGGCAGGGAACATTCTCCCACCGCTCGGTCAGGTGCTCGCCAATCCAGGCCTCATGGAAGCCCAGACGGTCGGCCTCCACCAGCAGGGCCAGGTCGCGGTCGTAAGAGTCGGAGTAGGAACGATAAGGGGGATGCAGGGGCATCATAAATAAACCGAACTCCATGATTATCTCCTTATATACGTTGCGAATCAGGGCTGGAATCAGGGCTGATAGTAAGGTAGGGGCTGGGGAGTGTCAAGGTTGAAGCGAGTCCTTCAACCAGCCTGTCCCGGCGCTGGCTGGTAGGGGGAAGCGGCTCAGAACCAACGGGCATGCGCCAAAATAAAAGGCCGGGACGCACCCTTGGGTGCAAATTCCCGGCCCGGCGTCTGACCCGATTTAGTGGCGACTTAGTGGGCTTCGCTGGCCGCTTCAAACCCGGATTCGCGGTGGGCACTGTCGCAGAAAGGCTTGTTGGCCGAATTGCCACACCGGCATAGAGACACCCACTGCCCCTCCGGGATAGTGTAGGCCTTACCGTCTGTGTCTACCAATTCCATGGGCCCGGTCACCCGGTAAGGGCCGTTCGCCCTGATCTCGATCTTTACGTCCGCCATAAGTCCGCCTCCAGAGAGAATCTGTGCCAATAAGCCGCCGCCAGTATCACCCTAACGCACCGACTCAGCAGTAGGGCCAGTCTGCCACCTCAATACCTGGGTGTCAAGCATCAAGGGTCGATGTCGCTGCAGTCGATGTCGATAATGTTATGCAACCCATCGACTGACATCTTGACGCCAGCACGCGGTTCGGGTACATTCATGCTACGTTACCACTACATTTTGCCCCAGAAGTTCTGCAATAAGGAAGGTGCACATGCCTCTTTACGAATATTACTGCCCTACCTGTAGCCACAATTTTGACAAGCTCCAGTCCATGAGCGCCACCGGCGCTGATTGCCCCCGGTGCGAGCAGCCGGCCAAGCGGGCCATTTCGGTTTTCGCCTCGGTCTCCAGGGGAGACTCGGGCAGCCCCGATTTTAGCTCCATGCCAACACCTCCCATGGGCGGCGGCGGTTGCTGCGGCGGCGGTTGCTGCGCCCACTAGCCGATCGGTTTAACTTAAAAGGGGCTTCATCGTGAAGCCCCTTTAACTTTGTCTCGTCTAATCGGCTTTGCCTCAAACGTCACTTTGAGCTAGCTGGGATTCTGGTCCACTCGATTTTAGACCCTTCGCGGAGTCTATCCTGAGCCACTTCGACCAGCTCAGGACAGGCGGGGCCGAAGGACTCAGGGAAGCATCAAAGACAGGCTCCTGATCTCAATCACAGACCCCAATTGCCACTTTTGAGGCAAGGCGCCGGTTATCTCCGGTTCAGGCCCTGCCCAGACGGCGGTACAACAGATAAGCGCCGGACGTTGCCGACAGGACTACCGCCCCCACGATAGCAGCAGCCGCCACCCTCACGGTGGCATCGAACCAGAATCCAAAGGGAAACATGATCAGCAGATAGTCCCGCAATGGGTCCAACTGCCATAAATCGTTGGAAAAACTAAACCGGTGAAACGCCAGGAACAGCGCGTCGAACCCGGTCACCGCGAACAGTCCAAAGGCGATCAACAACACCAGAGTCAACAGTCCGCCTTTGAGCAGCAGCCCGGCCAGTTGGCTCAGGAAAATACGACCGGACCGGGCCAGTCCCCCAATGACCACCGCCAGGATGTAGACCAGCGACGTTCCCGCAAAAACGTACACCCCCCGGATCAGACCTTTAACGTCGCGCATGTGGCTGACTTCCCGCTGGCTGAAGATCTCCCGCGCTTCACCGTAAACGCGCGCCCTCACCGCCAGCGGTTCGTTCCCCGAGTTAAAGTATCGGCGTATGTCGGCGCCGGTCTGCCGCAAATCGGCATCGGTAATGCCGGTGTGCCGGGAAATATCGTACTTCTGGAAGCCTCGATTATAAAGTCCGGCGTCGTTGATGGCCCAAGTCACACTGACGGTAATCAGAAACAAGGGTACCGCGATTACAAACAACACCCACAGAGTACGAAGGGTACATTGCTGAACATCAATCTCAGGCATAACCGCTTTACGTTAGCACCCTTGCCGGTTGTTCAGCAACCAAAACTCCCTCTATAATTCGCCCATGATTGAAAAAGAGACGCCTGACGAAAACTCCGGCGAATACTTCGGTGAATACTCCAGCGAAAAAATTGGCGAGTTCCAAACCCTGATCGACATCGTGGCGCGCCTGCGTGCCCCGGGCGGGTGTCCCTGGGACCGGGAGCAGACCCATCAGTCGTTGAAACGCAACCTGGTGGAAGAGGCCTACGAGGTGCTGGAGGCCATCGACCAGGGAGACCCCAAGCTGCTGGCCGACGAACTGGGCGACCTGCTGGTGCAGGTGGCCTTCCACGCCGACATCGCCCGGGAGGCCGGAGACTTTCAACTGTCTGACGTGCTGGCCAGCATCAACCGCAAGCTGGTGCGCCGCCATCCCCACGTGTTCGGCGACACCAGCGTGACCGACGCCCGGGAAGTGGAGCGCAACTGGGAGCGCATCAAGGGGCAAGAACGCCAAGAGAAAGGCGACCAAAAGTCGGTGGCGGAGGGCATCCCCAGGGACCTGCCCGCTTTGACTTACGCCCAGTTGATGCAAGACCGGGTGGCCCGGGTGGGCTTTGAGTGGGACGACATTTTGGGCGTGCTGGACAAGATTACGGAAGAGGTGCAGGAACTGCGGGAGGCCCAGGCCCACGACGAGAAATTGCACGAGCTGGGCGACCTGTTTTTTGCCATGGTCAATCTGTCACGCTGGCTGGGCATCCAGGCGGAGGACGCTTTACGGCAGGCCAACCGACGCTTTCAGTGGCGGTATACCAAAATGGAGGAGCTGGCCCAGCAGCGGGGTCTGGATTTTGCCGGGCTGGCCCTTAATGAGAAGGAAGCGCTTTGGCAGGAAGCCAAGCGGTTGGAGAGCGCCGGCAGCTAATCCCCGTGGCAGCGCTTGTATTTTTTGCCGCTGCCGCAGGGACACTTCTCGTTGCGGCCAATCTTCCGGTTCTGGTCGCGCTTGATGAATTTCTTCTCCGCACAGGTATTGCAGGTGCAGGCCGGAGGGTGTGCAGTTGTCCAGTTGGGTCTGACCATTGCTCCTCTTTTAGGCCGATGCCGGTGTTTTCAATTCTATGCCTGAAACCGGGTCGCCTACACGTCGGCGATTGGACCGCCGCTATTCGCTTTCCCAGTGTTCACCCATCACCAGCGACGGCTCCACATAGTACATTCCACCGGCCAGCATCCGCAGCATTTCGTTGAACAGCAGGGTTTGGCGGTTTGCCATTCGCCCAGTGAGCCGGTCGGACAGCGGGCGTTTGGGCCTAATCCAACGCGGGCGGGGCTTAACGCCACCCAATTCGGCGGCCAGCTCCAACGCCCGATCAAAGTCCCCCAACTCGTCCATCAGCCCCATCTCTTGCCCCCGGCGCGCGGTATATATTTCGCCGGTAGCCAACTCCCGCACCTTAGCCTCATCTAGGGAACGACCCTCGACCACCACCGATACGAAGGTGTCGTACAGCTCGGTGATCAGTCCCTGGAAGTTTTCCGATTCTTCGTCGGTGGGCTTGCGCCAGAATCCGGTCATATCCTTCAAGCGTCCGCCCTTGAACACCGACATCTCGATCCCTACTTTGCTCAACAATTGCTCCAGGATGGGACGCAGATAAATGACTCCAATGGATCCAATCATGGCCGTGGGCAGGGCCACCACCTTATTGGCGGCGCAGCACAGGTAGTAGCCGCCTGAAGCGCCGATTCCGCGCACGTAGGCCACCACCGGTTTACGTTCCGCTACTTTTTTCAGGCTATGGTACAGGAGGTCGGACCCGGAAGCCGAGCCGCCCGGCGAGTTTATGTCCAGCAGCAACGCCCGGTAGCGCTTGTTGCGGGCAACCGAGTCGAATATGCGCTCGTAAACCGTCTCGCGCACCCGGGCGCCAATTACACCGTGGACTTCTACTACGGCGATACTGCCCCGATTAAATATGAAGGGCATGTATTGAACTCCTGAGACCTATGCTCAGACTATTGTACCTTATCAGCCAGAAAGCACATCGCGGCAATTCTTCGTTAGATTGATTTGTCGGTACGACATCTAATTGTCAAGCGCCAAACAATATAAAACCAGCCAGGGCGACTCCAGCCGGTTTCGCCATTGTCTAAGAATTTAACTCGAAAGTTGGTTGGGGCCAGTTAGTGGTTCGACAGGCCTGTCCCGAGCCTGCCGAAGGACTCACCACGAACGGGTATAAGCACGTCACCGTTCGTCCTAAGCTTGCCGAAGGGCGAGGGTCGCAGAAACAACTTCCCGAAGTCAGTCGGCGGCGGGCGTGGGCTCGGCGATGCGGTTGTCCACCAGGTCGGCGGAGCAAGCCAGATCGCTGAGCAATCCCCAACGGGTCAGCCAATTGTAAGTGTCCTCCACCATCTCGTCCGTATACACGGCCGGCTTGGTGTAGCGCAGGCGGGGCAGGTGGAAATCTTCGGGCGTCAATCCGCCGTATTTGGCGGCAGCGCCCGCGAAACTGGGGTCGTCGCTAAGGTAGTGGAGATACTTT
>JACZRM010000106.1 GCA_022576105.1 Chloroflexota bacterium
GAGTAGGCAGTTTGCTCCCCCATACGGCGGAACTTCTGGTAGCGTCGTTTCAGCAGCTTGTTTGGAGATAGTTTGGCCAACTCGGCGAGTTGTTGGGCAACGGCCATCTGTATGTTGGCCGCCGCTTCTTTGGGATCGGTATGCGAGCCTCCTTCCGGCTCGGGTATGATTAGATCGCCGATGCCCAACTCTATGCAATCTTGGGCCGTCAACATAAGCGCTTGGGCTGCTTCCCGGTCCAGCATATGGTCTGGGAACGGTCCGCCCAAGTGATGGTTCAGCGATATGGGTGAATAAATCGAGTATTGCTGGAAGAGAATCCGGTCCGATAATCCCAGCGCCAGCGCCCCTTCGCTGCCACCCTCGCCAATAATCACGGAGACGATGGGGACCGGGGCTTGCACCATCTGGGAGAGCGTGGTAGCTATTGCGTTTCCGATTCCCTGCTCCTCCGCTTCCAGCCCCGGATGGGCCCCTTGGGTATCGATCAGTGTAATCAGAGGCAATTTGAAGCGGGCAGCCAAAGAGATGAGCCGTTGGGCCTTACGCAGGCCGTCTGGGTAAATGTGATACCGCTCACCTTCCAAGGGCGGTCGCCGCTGCTGACCGATAATTACCACCGGCTCTCCATAGAGAAAGCCGACGCCTCCCACTATGGAGCGGTCGTCGCTGCTTAACCGGTCTCCTCTAAGTTCGATAAACGAGTCCAACATGGACCGAATATAAGCCATAGCCAGGGGCCGCTCGGCGTGGTGGGCAATGGTGACCGATTCCCAGGCATCAGCTTCGCCGGTAGTCCCCAGTTCGGTTTTGAGTAGGTCCTTGTAATTCCCATTACTCAAGCTTTTGGCGGTAAGGATCTGGAGCAGAGTGGACAATCGATTCTGCAGAGCTTCCCGGTCCACCACATTGTCCAGTAAGCCGTGGCTAAGGTGGGCCTCAGCGGTGTGGGCGTCCAGTGGCAGTGGCCTGTCCGACGCTTCCTTCATAGCGCGCAGGGGCGCAAGACCGATAAGCGAACCGGGTTCAGCCAATATGATGTCGGCCAGATTGGCGAAGCTGGCGTAAGCCTGGCCGGTCGAAGGGTTGGCGAGCACCACGATGAAGGGTGACCCCTCTTCCCGAAGCCGATTGGCTGCGGTCACGGTTTTGGCCATTTGCATCAACGAGAGCACGCCCTCCTGCATTCTAGTGCCGCCGCCGGTGACCAGCGCCACCATGGGCAGTTCTCGCTTGGCGGCGTCTTCCAATGCCAAGGCTACCTTCTCGCCTACCACGCTGCCCATGCTGCCGCCCATAAATCCAAAATCCAAAACCACCAGCATTACTTCGGTGTTGTCAATGCGGCAGCGTCCAGTCACCGCAGCCTCGGTGAGACCGGTGCGGACTTGATCTTGGGATAGCAGTTTCTGATATGAGCCACGGCTGGAAAATGACAGAGGCGCCACCGAACTCAGGAACTTATGGGATTCCTTGAAGGTGCGATCGTCGGCTAGCAACTCAATGCGTTGACGGGCGGATAACGTGTAATGGAATCGGCAGAAAGGACATACCCGGTAGGTCAAGTATGCCTCGGACTGGCTAATCTCTTCTTCGCAGAGCAGACACCGATCCTGGACCGCAGAGAGGTAAACGCGGTTCGTGTTCCCGTCGCGTCCAAACAGGTGTACCAGGAAGGTGGCCAGATTTCGCAAGGAAACTCCATCAGGTAGACCCGGGTACTGCACGCCCGACCCGGATTTCCAGAAGCGGACTCTACCTTCCATGATACATCCCGTGGGCCAGAATTGAAACGCTGGTAGTGTCAACAAGATAAGCAATCTTGTTTTCGGTGAAAATGGTGGCTGCACCCGAATTGGCCGCCAGAGCCAGCAATTTCCTTGACACGGTGGTAGACGTGACCTATCCTGTCGCCAATTCTTCCCCAGATGTGGCGGTGCAAATCCTGGGGTCTTTTATTGGTGAGTCCGCAGTGCAATACAGATGATCGTGGTGTGTGAGGCCAGGTCAAACTCTGGTGAAGACTGGCCACAAACCCGTTTGAGGAGTAGCTGTGAGTAACGCAGACCGGCTGGTGGAAGGGGCGGTGGATATTCACGTCCATTTCGCCCCGGACCCCCGAGTAGAGCGTCGTGCCAACGCCATTGAAATTGCCCAGCAGGCGGCGTCAATGGGAATGCAGGGCCTGGTCTTCAAGAGCCATGAATATCCCACCCACCCGGTGGCCTACACTGTGAACCAAATCGTACGCGACATCACCTTGATTGGCGGTGTCGCCTTGGACTGGGAAGTAGGCGGCCTGAATCCGGCTGCGGTGGAAGCCTCGGCCAACGTGGGGGGCCGCGTTGTTTGGATGCCTACCTACTCGGCGCAAGCCGACCGCCAGCACAAGGGGTTGTCCGGCGGCATCTGCCTGTTGGACGACCAGGGAAAACTGCTGGCGGAGGTGTACTCGGTCCTGGAATTAATCAAAGCCCACGACATGGTGCTGGCCACCGGACATATCTCGACCCGCGAGTGCATGGCGCTGGTATCTGAAGCCAAGAATATGGGTGTCAACCGGGTGGTGGTGACCCACGGCACCACCTCAGCCTTCTGGACCGGTATGACTGCCGAGGATATGAAAACCCTGGCGGGAATGGGAGCCTTTGTGGAGCACTGCATCCATGTCATGATGCCCATGACCTATCGGATGCCGCCGGAAGAGCTGGTCGATGTTATCAAGACTATCGGCACTGAAAACTGCATCATCAGCACCGACTTTGGCCAGGACTTTCACCCCATGCCCGCCGAAGGTCTGCGCATGGGGATTGCCACTCTGCTCAAGGCCGGGCTGGACGAAGTTGAAATGGGCATGATGGTCAAAGACAATCCGGCCAGGTTGCTGGGCCTGTAACAGATAAGCTGCTCCTGGCCTTTAGGGAGCGCTATCAGCCTGGATTTCCCCTGGGGTTAACGGGTGAATGTTATTTGTAAGGCTGTGGTTTCGTCGTGGGCGACCTTGGCCCATTCGGCGATGCGGTGTCCCACCACCCAGGCCACACCCCGTTCCGATAACACCAGCGGTACGCGGCCGCGCCAGTCCCTGGGCACCTTGGAGTCGACAAAAAAGTCCTGCAGCTTCTTCTGAGACAGCATTCCCAGGGGTTGAAACCGGTCGCCGCTCCGCCAGGCTCTAACCCAAAGTCCTTCGGCAATCGAGCTTGGCGAAAGCAGGGCGGTCAGCTCGTCCGGCCCGGGTTTGTGCTGCCCGGTTTTTTGTCGCCCGGTTTTTTGTCGCAGCACATCTACCGGCGCCAGTTGGGTGGTAATCTGCCAATCACCGGCGCGGGACAATTTGGGCTGGTGCACTGTCCTGGGAATCTCCACCTGGTGCTCCCCGGCCAAGACCGGCAGCGGGCAGGGTAATTGCGGCCCGCGTGAAAAAACCAGGGTGTTATAGGTGGAGTGCAGCCAGATTCCCCGGGGGAGACTAAGGGTTCCCGCCCCGCTCCGGTGGACCAGCTCCGACATGCTGACCAGATGACTCTCCCGCAGTCGTCGAGCATCGCCAGCCATTTTTACGAATCCGCGCCGGAGCAGCAGCCGTTGCAGCGCCGGATGCAGATCAGCCAGGGCCGCCCGATCGAAGCATAGTTCGAAACTAATTTCTCCCGGGAGTTGGGGCGCAGTCGGCGCCACCTGATTCCACACTCGATCACATTCTTGCTCCAGGTAGTCCAGTTCCAGACCGGCAGTGTGGGACAGGCGAATCAGAGAATCGATTATTCTGGGATTGTAATCCGCCGCCAGCCTGGGAAGCAGCTCATGACGGACGCGATTGCGAGTGAATTTGAGCTGATAATTGTCGCTGTCTTGCCGGTACTGCTGGTCCAACGCTTCGCAATAGGCAACCGTGGCAGCTTTGGCCACCTCTAGGAGAGGCCGAAAGACGGTAACGCCAGCGGCGTTGGGAGGCCACGGCCAGGGCGCAAGCTCGATCATTCCCACCAGGCCGTGCAGGCCGGAACCCCGCAGGATGTGCTCCAACACGGTTTCCGCCTGGTCGTCGGCGGTGTGTCCCACCGCTACTGCCGGGGCTCCTTGCGCCAGGGCGACGCGGTGCAGGAAGCTGTAGCGCATCTCGCGGGTGACTTGCTCGAAGGAAGAAATCCGATGCTCCCGCTGGTAGGCGAGAGGGTCTTCTTTTTCGACTGTTGCCGGCAGGCCCAACTGCTGGGCCAAGCTGGCCACGAACTGAGCATCTTGGTCCGATTCTTCGCCACGAATGTCGTGGTGCAGGTGGGCCACGTGCAGATTGATTCGGTGCCGGTCGCTGAGGCGATGCAATGAATGGAGCAAGGCCGACGAATCCGGTCCGCCGGATGCAGCCACCACCAATGTGATGCCCGACCCGGAGTACCCGGCCCTGACCAGCGCCCGGCCCACCAACCGGTCCAGCCGGGCGACGCTGGACTGGGTCTTCATCAGTCTGGTTGGTTCTGGGGAGAAAGATGGCAGGTGGAATTGTAGCTGAGCAGTCTCCAGCCCGTCTGGGTCCGGTCCAGGGTAGTGACTGAACCCAGATGCAGGTACATGCGGTGAAAGTGGGAAAGGGGCATGCCCAACATTTTGCCGCAGATTGCCCGGATCGCGAAATTGTGGGACACGACCACTATATTGTCTGTCTCACCCTGGTTGCCTTCCAAGTCCAAAAAAGCCTGCCAGGTCCTTTCCTGCAGGGTTGCCAGGGATTCTCCTCCAGGCATGACCACCAACTCCGGGTGGTGCTGCCAGACATCATGGACCTGCGGCCATTCTTCCCGCATCTGCTGGCCGCTGACCCCTTCAACCTCTCCCAGGTCTAGCTCTTTCAGGCGCGGGTCGGCTGTAACTTTAAGGCCGACCAGTTTTGAGATTTCCGTTGCCACCTGCATGGTGCGTCCCAGGGGGCTGGAATACAACGCGGTAGGCCGCCAGGATATAGCCGCCTTGGCAGTGTCCTGAGCTTGGGACAGTCCCCGCTGGTTGAGGCCAATATCCATCTGACCCAGAAACTTGCCCAGCTTATTCCATTCGGTTTCACCGTGCCGCACCAAAAACAGCTTCACTCTGCTACCTCAGTCAGCAAAAGGAGTGGACTTCTTGACCTCAACTTCCTCAATCCGGACACCGTTGGACCGCTTGACCGTCAGCGTCAAGTTATCGTACTGCAGAACCTCTCCTGGTACCGGAATGTAGCCCAACTGCTCCAGCAGGAATCCAGCCAGAGTTTCATAGTGACCTTCAGGAATATTCAGGCCCAGCTTATCATTGATTTCAGAAACGCCAATACTGGCCATGACGTTGTAAGTGTGCTCATCGACCGGGGTATATTCCTGCTCAACATCGCTGTGTTCATCCCGAACCTCTCCGACAATTACCTCCAACAACTGGTTCAGCGTGGCCACGCCGGCGATTCCGCCAAATTCGTTTACCGTCAGGGCCAGGCCATGGCCCTCTCGCTGCATCTCCGCAAAAGTAGAGCTGACCGTCTTGGTCTCTGGGACAAAATAGGCCGTGCGCAGCAGGTCGGTAACGCTATCATCAGACTTGAGGGTGCCGCCGCCCAGGGCTAGCATCACGTCCTTGTTGGACAATATGCCGACCACATTTTCCATGGCGCCTTCATAGACCGGGAACCTGGTATGACTATGCTCGGCATACAGGCCAAAGAACTGTTTCAGAGTTGTACCCCGCTCGATCCAAACAATCTCCGGGCGAGGAGTCATAACTTCCCGGACCTGCCGGTCCCCAAAGTGGAATACTTTCTCCAGCAACGCGGCCTCCGACGCGTCCATCGTACCCTCGGCGCGGCTGATGTTGATCAACATGCGCAGTTCGCCTTCGGTGACTGAAGGCGCAAAGCTATGCCCCTGGCCGCCAAAGAATTTCACGATGACCCGGGGTAAAATGGTGAAGAAAAAAATGACCGGGGTCTCCAGAGTCATTATCAGAGCGATCGGCCGGGCAATGAGTAGAGACCACCGATCGGCAGAGCGGGCGGCCAGAGTTTTGGGGGTTATTTCGCCAAAGGCCACAATAGTCACGGTCATAACGGCGGTGGCGATCAAAATGGAAGACTCATTTCCTCTAAGCAGGGTAATGGCCATGGCGGTGCCAAAGGATGAGGCAAAGATAATAAACGCGTTCTCTGTGAGCAGGATGGTGGAGAAGAATTTTTCGGGTTTGGATAGCACCCGGTTGACCATCTGGGCCGACCGGTTGCCCTGTTCCGCCAGGTAGCGCAATCTCACCTTGTTGGCGGAGATCAGGCTGGCTT
>JACZRM010000107.1 GCA_022576105.1 Chloroflexota bacterium
GAATCCATTAGTGGGTCTGAGCAGCGATTGGATCTGGACACCAGCCTTTGTCGGTGTGACGAAGCCCCGTTCTTGGGTGCCAAGCTAATACACTATCCCTTATCTGGCGCCGGTTGTGGTGGAGGTCTGGAAATCCAATCTGGGGATTCCTAAAACCCGCTCACTATTTTGGTGCCGGTGGCCTTGCCCTGGATGCAGTTCAGCAGTGCTTCGGGCTGCGTCCCATCGATAATCTCCGCTGCTGGGACCTGCTCCAGAGCGATCAGGCAGGCTTCCAGTTTGGGAATCATTCCGCCCCGGATCACTCCTGACTGGCGCAGGATATTGGCCCGACGCCGGTCCAGATTGGGGACCAGCCGGCCGTTGCCGTCCATAATGCCGGGGACATCGGTCAGGAAAATAACTTTCTGGGCGCCCATCGCCCGGGCCACTTCTCCGGTGACCGTGTCTCCGTTAACGTTCAGGGGCTTGCCGGCGTGGTCGGAACCGTCCCGCTGGTGCATTGCCAGAGGGGCCAGCATGGGTATAAATCCGCTATCGGTGATGGCCTGCAGGGGTCTGGGGTTGACTTTGGTGATCTCTCCCACGAATCCCAACTCTGGATTGGCGATGCGGGCTTCTAAAATCTCGCCGTCAATGCCGCTGATCCCGATAGTCTTGCCGCCCAACTGCTGCAGCAGGCAGACCAAGTCCTTGTTGATCAGTCCAGTCAGGACCGCCACGACTATATCCAGGCTGGGGGCATCGGTGACACGAAGGCCGTTGACGAAGCGGGGGGGTATGCCTTGACGTTGCATCCAGTCGGAGATGACTTTTCCTCCGCCGTGGACTACTACAACGTTCAACCCCTGTTGTTGCAGGGTTACCAGGTCTTTGAGGCTGGTATCGTGGCTGCCTAGGGTGCTGCCCCCGATCTTGACCACTATCGGTGGGCCGGACACTGTTTCCTCCCCAAAACGCGGCTACTGGTTTAGGTGGTGTAGGCGCTGTTGATTATTACGTATTCCTGAGTCAAGTCGCAGCCCCAGGCGGTGGCCTGGCCCTGGCCCAGGTTCAGTTGGAGCTTGAAGAATACTTCAGGTTGTTGCATCAGGGCGACCACCGCATTGCGGTGGAATGGCACCGGGCTGCCGCTCTCCATAATGCAGACGCCGTTGACAAATAGGTCTATCTTGCTCTCCTCGACGGCTGCGCCGCTGCGTCTCAAGGCCATCAGGATTCTTCCCCAGTTGGGGTCCGCCCCGTAGACCGCCGACTTTACCAGATTGGAGGAGGCGATGGTGCGCGCTGCTTGACGGGCGTCGTTGTCGTTCATGGCGCCGCTGACGTCCACCGTAATCAGGTGGGAAGCCCCTTCCCCGTCCCGAGCTAGCTCCCGGGCTAGGTAAACACAGGCTTGTAGTAAGGCCTCCTTGAAGGTGTCGGCGGCATCGGTACCGGCGGATATAGGGCTATTGCCGGCCAGGCCGTTGGCCAAAATCAGGAGGGTGTCATTGGTGCTCATGTCGCCGTCGATGGTCAGCATGTTCAGGGACGAATCGGTTACTTCGCGCAGGGTGTCTTGCAAGAATTGCTGCTCAACTGCGGCGTCGGTGGTGATGAAAGACAGCATTGTCGCCATGTTGGGATGGATCATCCCCGACCCTTTGGCGACACCTCCAAGGTGGACCCGTTTCCCGTCAATTTCAAAGCTGACCGCCACCTCTTTGGGTCGAGTGTCGGTGGTCATCATGGCCCGGGCCACGTCATGCCCACCGTCGTCGGTGATCTCAATCTTTTCGATCCCATCACGAATCAAAGACATGGGTAGTTCTACGCCGATGACCCCGGTGCTGCACACCAGCACCTCTGCCGGTTGTGCGTTAATTTTTTTGGCGGCCAGAACGGTCATTTCCTGGGCGTCTTTATAACCCTGCGCCCCCACGGCGGTATTGGCGATCCCGGCGTTAACAATAATTGCGCGAGTTTGGCTCTGAGCTAAATGTTCCCGATTCACGGTTATGGTGGGAGACTTGATGGTGTTGGTGGTGAAGACTCCGGCGGCGAAACAGAGGGATTCTGAAACTATCAGGCCCAAGTCCAGCTTATCTTCGGCAAAGGTTTTCAGACCGGCATAGGTGGCTCCGGCCGAGAACCCCGGAGCAGTGGTGACGGTGCCGCCTTCGATTGAATTGATTGGGCCGGGCATTGAACTATTCTCCAACTGTTTAGATAGGTGGCGCCTTTGGCAGGCACCGAGTATAGCATAAGGTTGGATTGGCTAAAAGCGAGGGGGTTACGTTTGCCCGACCTGGGGAATCAACTGCTCTTAATTCTGGACTCACCTATCTGTCTGACCTATAATCCGGTTGGGAGATGTATCTATGACTGTTGTACGTCCTTTTCGAGGTTGTAGGTTCAACGCAGATGTGGTGGGAGACCCCGGTTTGGTGCTGTGTCCCCCTTACGACATGATCGGCCCGGAGCTCAAAAAGTCGTTGGAGCAAATCAGTCCTTTTAACGCGGTGCTTCTTGAAGGTGGGCAGCAGCCGGACTCGGTTGATCCTGAGGCGGACTACCGCCGGGCTGCCAGCTTGTTCCGCAACTGGCTGGAGCAAGGGGTGTTGCGGCGAGATCAGGAACCTTCTTTTTATGTCATGAGGCATGCTTTTCAGTTTAAGGGCGAGCAGAAGAGTCAGTTGGGGCTGTTCTGTGGTGTGCGGGTCGAGGACTACGATAGTCGGGTGGTGTTGCCCCATGAATTCACCCGAGAACCGGCGGTATTGGACCGGGTGGCTCTGCTGGACCGCTGCAAGGCCCAGTTCAGTCCGATCATGACCTTATATCGGGACACTGATGCCACGCTCAAGCCGGTTTATGAAAAAATTACCGCTGAGAAGCCGGTTCTGGATGTGAAAGATACTCCAGATGGGGATGTAACTCTCTGGCGGGTCACAGACTCGGAGATCCAGGAACAGATCAGCAGTTTTTTTGAGGGTCACCCGGTCTTTCTGGGTGATGGCCATCATCGGTATGAAGCTGCCCTGCGCTACCGAGCGCAGCAAGGAGGTGGGTCCATCAACCCCAACTCAGCGGTAAACTACATGATGATGGTATTGGTGGAGTTCGGCGATCCCGGCCTGATGTTGTTGCCTTATCACCGGACCATTGCCGGTTTGACGCCCAGCCAGTTGGCTCAGGTCAGGGACGGTCTGGATGAGCTGTTCGAGATACGGCCGGTTAATCTGGACGCGGATGGTGGTGTGGAACGGCTTCTGGAACAGGTGAATTTCCTGGGTAAGGACGGCCATGCACTGGCCATGGTCGGCCCGCAGCCCGACGAAGCCTATCTGTTGCTGTTGCGCCCCGGCGTTGACTGGCGGCAGTGGGGAGATCTGGCGGTGTCCGAGGCTTGGATTATTGATGAGCGGATTCTGCGCCCGCTGCTGGGCGACGATTTTACCCAGCAGATTAGTTTTGGTCATGATCCAGACCTGCTGGTGGAGCAGGTCAAATCGGGTCAGCAGCAACTGGCTTTCCTGCACAAGCCCTTTCCCATGGACGCCTTTGAGTCGATTGTCGGGGGCGGCCAGCGTCTGCCCTCCAAGTCTACCTTCTTCTATCCTAAACTCCCCACCGGCCTGGTGATCAACCAGCTGGATGGAGACCTCTAGTTCACTGACTCGATCTCTGCGATGAACTGTATATCGGGAGGAGAGTGTCATGTTGCACACGCGCATCTGCGATCTACTCGGGGTGGATCACCCGATTATCAGCGCTCCGATGGCCAATGCGGCTGGCGCCGAGTTGGCAGCTGCTGTATCGGAAGCCGGTGGGTTTGGGATGATTGGCGGGTCGTCGGGAAATGACACGGGCTGGCTTCGGGACCAGATCAGGTTGGTTAGGGAGCGCACCGACCGTCCCTTTGGGGTTGGATTCATATCCTCTCGTCCTGGGCAGGAATCCCTGTTTCAGGTGGCTTTGGAGGAGCAGGTGGTGGCCATCTGTTATTCCTTTGCCGACCTGACTCCCTACGTTCCCGCCGCCCATGAAGCCGGGGTCAAAGTCGTGGCTCAAGTCCAGAAGGTTTCCCATGCCAGAATCGCCGCTCTGGCCGGGGTGGATATTATCGTGGCTCAGGGCAGCGAAGCCGGCGGTCATACTGGGTACAATGGCACATTGCCAATGGTGCCGTCGGTGATCGATGTCGCCGGAGGTATCCCGGTAGTTGCGGCGGGAGGAATAGCCGATGGTCGGGGTCTGGCGTCGGTGCTGATGCTGGGGGCTGAAGGTGCATTGATCGGTTCCCGTTTTGTGGCTAGCGTTGAATCGTCCAAGGAGGATTGGGAGAAAGAAGCCATCGTTGCAGCCGGCGCCGACGACACCATCCTCACCAAAGTTTATGATCTGACTAGTGGGGCGGCCTTTCCTCGTGATGTTGGCGATCGTGTCTTGCACAATGCGTTCACCAGCGAATGGCATGGTCGGGACGATGAGGTAATCGCCAAATCCGAGGAACTCAAGGAACGGCTCGATCTGGCGGTTAAGGCTAGAGATTTGGCAGAGGTTCCGGTACGGGTGGGGAGTGTGGTGGGTCTGATTTCAAAAGTGGAACCCGCTGGTGAGATTCTGCGCCGAATAGTGGAGGAAGCTGAATCAATCTTGCGGAATCGCCCCGCATTGGTTCTTGGTGGATAAGTTCAGAAGCGGGCCACCTGGTGAGGCGTAGTAGACGATGATTTTTCTCAAGGCATAATTGTCATTCTGAGGAAGCGAAGCGACTGAAGAATCTTAGATTCTTCGCCATTACTCCGTTCCGGCTCAGAATGACATGTATGCAGAAGGTACTTTGCTACCTTGGGCTTTGATTTCCCTCTTGGACCGTCTCAGAGCGTGACTGATAGCTCTCGGTGATTGCTAATTCGGCCATCTTGCTATGCTCGGCGATAAACTGCTCGAGACGCTTGATCTCGGTCAGAGTATCGGGCTTTTCGCCGTAGTTCACTATCTGCTGCTTCAGATTGTCCAGAGCGCTGCGGGCTTCGTCCACCTGCTTCACCGACTCCAGCGCGGCCAGTTCGTCCTGCGTGGCCTTCTTGATGGCCAACAAACGGCGCTGCACTGCCAGGGAGTCGCCCAGCCTTTCTTCAATTTCTCCCATTGCCGAAATGGAGGCATCCAACGTCGTTTTGCCGTAGATTACCTGGCGGGGCAACCGTCGTAGCTGGGTGCGGAACTGGCTGATCATCGATTCTATTTGTTGCTCTTTGTTCTTAATTTCAGCCAGACTCAGCCGCAAGGTGGCCATAGTCTGTTGTAGTTGTGAGAGCGACATTGTTTGTTCCTTGTGAACGGCGCGGCGGGAAAGATTTTAGCGAATAGATGACGGCTCGACCTGCTGCAACGGCATTTATTGCAGGCGAAATGTACCAATATTATAGATTTCTGTCGGCTTGGGATAAAGCCATTTCGCCACTGGATTTATCTGGCGTTGAAACCTAACTGGGGCAGCACTCTCTGCAAGGCCTCGATGACTTCGGCGATGTCCTCTTGGGAGACCCATCCCAGGTGGCCGATACGAAAAATTTTACCGGTCAGCTTGCCTTGACCTCCCGCTAACACCACATTTTCCTCGGTTCTCATCAGTGACATCAACTTGGAACCGTCCACATTTTCGGGCAGTTTGATGGCGGTCACTGTGTCGGAGGCCCGTTTTGCGTCGGAGCAAAGCAATTGCAGGCCCAGGTCCTGGACCGCGTCCCGGGTGTATTGGGCGATGCTGCTGTGTCTGGCAAAAATGTTCTCGATCCCTTCAGCCAACATTTTATCCAGGGCCAGTCCCAGACCGTAGATCGCCGAGAGATTGGGTGTCCAGGGCGTTTGACCCATCTTCAGATAACTCTTGGCTTCAGCCAGGTCGAAGTAGAATTTTGGCATTTTGGCGGTCTTCTGGGCCTGCCAGGCGTCCTGGCTAACGCTGATAAAGGCCAGGCCCGGCGGAATCATGAAGCCTTTCTGGGATGCGGTGCCTACCATGTCGCAGTCCCAGCCGTCTACCGGCAGCGGCACGCAGCCCAGGCTGCTGACCGCGTCTACCAGGAGCAGCTTGCCAAACTCGCCCTTGACCACTTGGGCGATGGATTCCAGGTCGTGAGTTACCCCGGTGGAGGTCTCGTTATGGGTGATCATCACGGCCTGGATCTCCGGGTTGGTCTTGATTTACCGTCGCACCAGGTCTGGGTCGATGGGCTCG
>JACZRM010000108.1 GCA_022576105.1 Chloroflexota bacterium
GCATCCACAGCGCCAGCTAAAAGGCAGTGTTATAAGTGTCCTAATCCCTCGCCCCAGCCCCTCTCCCTGAGGGCTGATTGCACGACACTTTGTGGTGGGGCCTAATAATACCCCCTTCTCCCTCGATGGGAGAAGGCCGGGCCTGTCCTGAGCCTGTCGAAGGGATGAGGGTGATACCCCTCGCTTCAGTCCTCTCCCACCAGGGGCGAGGATGCCGTTAACTAAAACTGTCGTGTAA
Source organism: Chloroflexota bacterium (assembly GCA_022576105.1). The sequence goes on from JACZRM010000108.1 coordinate 239, forward strand.
TAAGCCCAGTGGAAGAAGGCCGGGATGAGGGCTTAAACACACCCCTAACGTTTAACGGAAACATCCTCTGAAGGCAAACCTATGTGGCAAGTCTACGGTCAAGACCATATCCTCAAGCAGCTTGAGCCCAGCTTGGCGCAGGGGCGGCTGGCCCACGCCTATTTGCTGGTCGGCCCGGCCCACATTGGCAAGATGACGCTGGCCCTGGGCTTAGCGCAAGCGGTGAACTGCGCCCAGGGTCAGGCGGCGCCCTGCGGCGATTGCTCCCATTGCCTCCGCATTGCGCAAGGAAAGCATGCCGACGTGCGGGTGATCGGTGTAACCCAGCGCGACGAAAACGGGCCTACTCGCACCGTAATAGGTATTGCCGATATCAAGGAATCGCTGCACCAGGCCAGTCTGAAACCTTTTGAGGGTCGCTGCTCGGTGATCATCTTCGACGGGGCCGAGCTGATGAGCGATGAAGCGGCCAACGCCCTGCTGAAAACCCTGGAGGAACCGCCGCCCCAGGTTCTGATCCTGCTGCTCACCGCCAACGAAGACGCCCTACTGCCCACTATTCTCTCCCGCTGTCGGCGCCTGAACCTTCAGCCGGTGGGTAAAGACCAGATGGTCGAAAGGCTAACCGTTGAGCATGAAGTCCCTCTGGAAATGGCCCAGCGGCTGGCGCTGATGTCGCGCGGTTGTATCGGGTGGGCGATCAACGCAGTCAATGACCCTCAGATACTGGAGCAGCGAGCAGCGGATATTCAGCAAATCAAGGAAACTTGTCAGATTGGACTGCAACAGCGATTCAACTATGCCAATGAACTGGCAGTCCGTTTCTTCAGAGACCGCGATTCCACCAAGGAGCTGCTATATCTGTGGCTGCGCTGGTGGCGCGACCTGGTGCTGATCAAGGAGGGGGTTGAAGAGTATGTCCAAGACCAGGATGAACTTACTCACCTGCGCCTACAGGCAAGTCAGCTATCCACGCTCCAGATAGTGGGCTTCATCAAAGCACTGAACCAAACGCTGGAGGCGCTGGACAGCAATGCCAACCCCAGATTGGCCCTGGAGGTGCTGATGCTGAACCTGCCAGCCGCCAGAATTGAAGTTTGACCCCCCGGCCACTGGCAGATTAACCGGTGATGCTCCAGGGAACGTAGGGGCGCCACTGCTCCAGGATTACGTAATTCTGCAGCATTCGGTAGGGATTGGGCTGGGGTTTCTTGGGTTCTCGCATCAGCCGCATGTTGGCCTCGGCCGGTGTCCTGCCGGCCTTCCGCAGGTTACATTTGGGGCAGGCTGCCACCACGTTTTCCCAGGTGTGGGGGCCGTTCAGCCGTCGCGGCACCACGTGGTCCAAGGTCAAGTCCTGGGTCTTCTTCTGACAGTACTGGCAAGTGTACCGGTCACGCAGAAAAATTTCCTTCTTGGATAGCTTCCGGGGCGCATAGGGCCGCTTGACCAGGTAAACCAGACGGATGATCGAGGGGACGTCAAATACGGCGGTTACAGTGTGGATTTCACCATTGTGGTTTTCCAACAATTCGGCCTTGCCCTTGCCGACCAGGACAATGGCCCGTCGGGAGGTGCAGATGTTGACCGGAACATAGTTGAGGTTCAGCACCAACACCGGGCAGGTTAGCACATTGCGCGCCGGGGAGAGCGGACGAGTATCGTCGTTTTTTAGATCAGACTCGTCCGCCACAGGTTGACCAGTTTTAGCGCGTCTAGCCACCTGCTCTGTACCTCGATCAGATTAGGGTGAGCATCCAGCCCCGATTATATACCAATTGGGAAATCCTCGTCCTATGTTTCCGCTTAGCGGTTCCGAGCCTAACGCCTGCTCCGCGTGGGGGCAGGCTGGGCCCGTTCTTCACCCCTTCGACTTCGCTCAGGAGAGACTCTAATTTCTCCACTGGATGCGGCAGAAGGGGCTGCCGTCTACCTTAGTAGCTGGACGGCAACGCCGGTTTGCCACCGAGGAGGGCATTATTTTGGCTTGGTGAGCGGGGAGCCTGGCTCGGTGTCCACGATATCCTTGAGCTTTCCCGGCAGGTCACTTGGAAAATCACTGGGTAATTTGTTTGGAAAATCACTGGGTAATTCAATGGGTAATTCACTGGGCAGCCCGCTGGAAAAGTCCTTGGCCTTCTGGTTCCAATCGCCTGGAATCAGCTTGATGCCTCGCGTCACGACGTCGAAGTTGTCGGCCAGGAACGTGCCCAGCGGCGAATCTTCGATGGTTTCTCGAACGCCCCCAACCGGGAACTTTTGCAGGCCGGTGAGTATTCCCGACAGCAAGACGAATCCGATGAGCAGGCCAATGGCTGCGCCGACCAGATTATTGGCCAGCCCAGCCAGGGGAATGATGCCGATGGCCGTTTTGACCAGTCTGCTGAGCACCCCGCCAATGATCGTGAGGGCCAGGAAGATGGCGATGAACGCGGCCACCGTCTGAACGTTTTCATTATCGGATATGAAGGAGAATAGGTTGCCCACCGGTCCGGCTATTCGGCTGGAGAGGGCCAGGCCCACCAACACCACAACCAGCGGCACCACCATGCGAATGATTCCAGTTTTGAATCCCCACAAGGAGGTACCGCCCCAAACCACCAACACTAATATATCTATCCAGTTCATATCTTTTCCATGGGCCTGTCCTAGCGCTCGGCCAGCGTTTCACCGGCATTTCGCCGGATCGATACAATTGTATCCTGAGAAACTCACAGTTGTCTTGCGCAGTCGGTTGTTTCCTTCAGTCGGTCTGCTTGCTAACCAGACGCTTTCTAATCCAAATAAGTTCCCCCAGCACGATTGCACTGTAGAGATAGGCGCCCAGAACGTCGCTGGGCCAGTGGAATCCTAGATACACTCGAGACGCGCCCATCACCAGAACCAGCAGCAGCAGCGCGACCTGCAAGCTGCGGCGCGTCACCGGATGCTGGACCCAATCTTGAATCACCAGAATGGCGACACCGCAGAAAATGGCGGCGAATACGGCATGCCCGCTGGGGAAACTGGACAGCTTGAGGCCGGTATCCACCAGGAAATAATCCGGGCGGGGCCGTTCCACCACAAATTTGAGGGCGATTCCCCCGATGATAAAAAGCCCGCCCAGCAGTGCGACCTTCGCGTCGGTCAGTCGTTGGGTCAGCGATAGAACGACGACGGCGGAGATGGTCAGGCCGATTGCGACCGGCGCCGAACCGACCTGAGAGAGGGCTTTGCCGATGGCGGTCAACCAGGGGGTCTGCAATGATTGAAATTGCAGCAACGCCCACTCATCCCCGGGAAATTGGGGAAAGACGGTCGCCAGGACGAATACCGCGACGGTTAAGGCGATCAGCGCCCAGCGGCCCCAGGGATTCCATAACGCCCAGATGGAGGGAATGCCCGTGTAGAGATTCATTGCGGTCAAGTATATCCCAGGGCTGGCTGGCGTCAGGTAGGACACCTGGAGGCTCAATGCTATAATTCCGGTGTACCGGCAAGGAGGGAATTTGCCTAGACCGATCAATGTAATCGCTATTGACGGGCCAGCGGCGGCGGGAAAGACCGTGGTTGGACGGATGCTGGCCCACCGGCTGGGTTTCAAGTATCTGGACACCGGAGTCATGTATCGGGCCATCGCCTGGTTGGCCCGTCAGAAAGGCATTTCGCTTCAGGACGCGGCGGCGCTGGGTGATCTGGCCGAGAGCAGCCAATTCAGCGTGGAAGGCCAGGACAGCAGTCGGGTAACGGTGGGGGGGCAGGAACTGGGCGAGGAGCTGCGCGCCCCGGAAATATCCCAATTGGCTTCACAAGTGGCAGCGGTACCGGCGGTTCGTCGGGCCATGGTCCAACAGCAGCAAGCCATGGCCGGGGCCGAAAACATTGTGATGGTGGGCCGGGACATCGGCACGGTGGTGCTGCCTCAAGCCGACCTGAAATTGTTCATGACCGCATCGGTGGAGGAGCGGGCCCGCCGTCGCTGGCGCGACCTGTGCCAGCAGGGCCTGGAGGTGGGCCTGGAGCAGGTATTGCAAGAAACGAAAGCCAGGGACCACCGCGATTCCACCCGGGAGGACTCACCTCTGATTCCGGCAGAGGGCGCCCTCATTGTCGATACCGAGGATTTGAGCGTGGAGCAGGCGGTGGATTTTATTCTGAAGTGGGTCAAGGCTGGAGCGGACCCAGGAGCGAATCAATGACCTTGCTGTACCAACCCTTTCGCGCTTTGGCCCGGTTCTGCTTTAACGTTTTTGGCCGGATGGAAGTCACCGGGCGGGAGTGTGTACCGCCCTATGGGCCGTTGATCGTGGTGGCCAATCATGTATCGTATAACGACCCGCCGGTGCTGGTCCCCAGCATTTCACGGCCTTTGGACTTTTTGGGCAAGAAAGAACTGTTCGGAAATCCCATCAGCCGGTTTATCATGCGGGAGTTTCGGGTGCATCCTTTAGACCGGTTCGGCACTGGGGTTGACGCCATGCGTATCGCAATTGACCTGTTGGCCCAAGACCGAGCGGTGGTCATATTTCCGGAGGGCCATCGCAGTCCTGACCATGCTATGCGAGAAGCCAAGTCGGGGGCGGCGTTTCTGGCCATCAAGACCCAGGCGCCGATACTTCCGGTGGGTATCTGGGGAACCGAGAAATTTTCCGTCAAGAGGATCGCCCTGCCACTGTGCCGGTTTCACGTTAACATCGGTCAGCCCTTTACGCCGCCGGTGATGGAAGGACGGATCAGTCGGGATGTGGTCAACAGCGTGCAGACCATGATCATGGGCCGCATCGCGGTCCTGCTGCCCGAGGAATACCGGGGGGTGTATGCGTTGGGGAACACCCGTGGGCTCCAGGAAAAGCCTGGGGGGAGAGGTACTCTTGGCCAGGATTAATCCCCCACTAGGTTGCCGCGCCGATGATTACCATTGCCACCCCGCTTACGCTAAGCAGCGTCCCTACCACCAACAGCAGGTTGATCGACTCCAGGCGTTTTAGAAACAGGTGGGCCAAGACCAGGGTTATCAAGGGGTTGCTGGCATTGATCGGGCTAACCACCGTGACTGGAGCGAGGCTCAATGCCTGAAACAGGGCAGCCACGGCCAGGCCCAGCACCACACCAGCCAGGCCGCAGACCAGGATGTACCTCTTGGGTAGTGTTCGCACGCTGTTCACCACGTCCCGGTGAGTCAACACAAACAGCATGCATCCTCCCAAGACCAAGGCAAAGGCCGCCGCCACCAGCGGCGGCGCCAGGTCGGAAACCACGTGCCGGCTAATCACATCCCGGCTGCCGAAAGCGGCGGCGGCTCCCAGCGCCAGCAGATAACCGACGGTCTTCCGGGAAAATACCTGACTCGACGAACCGTTGCGCGGTTCAGACAGAAAGACCAGAAGTAGCCCGCAGACTACGACCGGCGTGCCCAACCCGACCAGCAGAGTGGGTCGCTCTCCCAGAAACGCCACACCCAGCGTCAGCGCAAAAACCGGCTGAAACGCGGACATGGCGGCAGCCCGGGACGCTCCTACCACCATGATGGAGCGATTGACCAGAACGCGAGCAATTGGGTAGGCCATTGCGCCCATCAGGGCAAACCAGGCCCAGGTCGTCGGGGCCAACGCCAAAATGTCTGGAAGATGGAAAGCGAAGGCCAGAACCAGCAAAAGAATAGCCCCGGTAAACACGGTGAAGAAGGCGGTTGTCGGGGCTGAAACGCGCTGGGTGCCTATTCGAACCAGGATTGTGCCGCTGGCGAAGCCCAGCGCCGCCAGGAACGAGAAGACGATGGCCAGCGGGGAAACGTCCATTCTATTCTATTGGCTGGGTCTCTTTCGGGTTCCCACCAATGTTATTCCCTATTGCTAACCTCTTTCCAAGAACTAGTTGGTATGGGCGCACGGCCGTGCGCCCATACGGCGTCTTGACTCAAATGCCGTTGTGAGCCCTTCGTTTAATGAGCTGTTGCCAAGGAAATGTATGCCGTCGTCCTCCTCATCCGGCCGTTATTCGTCCC
>JACZRM010000109.1 GCA_022576105.1 Chloroflexota bacterium
CTTCATCAAGCAGCGGGCTGCCGCTGAGGGAACCGTACGGGTATTTCCCATCGGATGCGTTACCAAGAATCGCCGGGGTAAAGAATTGGCCGAGATGGAGGAACTGGCCTCAGCCGGGGTGGTGGCCTTCAGCGACGACGGCGATCCGGTGTATGACCCCAACCTGATGCGGCTGGCGCTGACTTACAGCGGAGACCTGGGCCTGCCGGTCATCAACCATTGCCAGGACCACTCGCTGTCCCGGGGCGGCGTCATGGCCGAAGGATGGGTTGCCACCCGCTTGGGCCTGCCGGGGATTCCCGCCGCCGCCGAGGAAGCGATGATTGCCCGCGACATCTCGCTGGCCGAGTTGACCGGCGGGCGTCTGCATCTGGCCCACCTGAGCACCAGCGGGTCGGTGGCATTGGTGCGGCAGGCCAAGGAGCGGGGAATTCAAGTCACCGCCGAAGTTTGCCCCCATCACCTGACCATCACCGATCGCTGGGCTTTCGGTGAGCAAGACCACTCATCCGACGTTGCCGGGAAGTTGAGCTACGATACCTATACCAAGGTTTACCCGCCGCTGCGGTCAACAATCGACGTCGATGACCTGGTCGACGCTTTGAGCCAGGGGGTGATCGACTGCGTGGCTACCGACCACGCCCCCCATGATCTGGCCAGCAAGCAGGTGACCTACCAGGACGCGTCCTTCGGCATCAGCGTGTTGGAAACGGCTTTGGGGTCGCTGCTGCAATTGGTGCACCAGGACCGAATCAGCTTGAATACCTTGATTGAGCGTTTAACCGTGGGTCCCGCCAAAATCCTGGGAAGTTCTTTTGATGAGTTAGCCTGCCTCAAGCCGGGCACTCCGGCTGACCTGGTATTGTTCGACCCCAACCGGGAATGGCGGGTAGACCCCCAGGAGTTCGCGTCCAAGGGCAAGAACACGCCGCTGGAAGGCGCAATCCTCAAAGGAAGGGTAGTCGCTACGCTGGTTGACGGCAATATAGTGCATCAGGAAGCAGCATTGGCCGAGCGGGTGAACTAGGTTGGCCAACCCGGTATATCTGGTGCTGGAAGACGGCTCGGTTCATGCGGGCGAGTCCTTTGGCGCTGAAGCCAGCGGACACGGCGAGGTGGTGTTCAATACTAGCATGACCGGATATCAGGAAATGCTGACCGACCCATCTTACGCAGGCCAGTTGGTTACGCTGACCTACCCGCTGGTGGGTAACTACGGCATCAACAGTGAAGACATTGAGTCCGGGAAAATCCAGGTCAGCGGCCTGATTGTGCGGGAACACTGCGACCAGCCCAGCCACGGCAACAGCGAGCTAACACTGCACGAATACCTGAAGTCTCAGGACATTCCCGGTATCTGCGGGGTGGACACGAGGGCCATCACCCGGCGGTTACGAAACCACGGGGTGATGATGGGCCTGATCACCGCTGAATCTCCAGAGGCGGCCAAAGCCAGCCTGGCCGAAGCACCCCGCTACGATGACCTGGACCTGGTGCGCACCGTCACCACCCAACAGCAATACACCTGGGATGGTTCCGATTCGGAACAACTGCAGCCACGGCTCCGTATCCTGGTCACGGACAGCGGGCTGAAGTACAACATTCTGCGCTTGCTGCGGCAAAGAGGATGCGAGGTTATCGCGGTGCCCGCCCAAACCAGCGCCGAAGATATGATGTCGCTGAAACCGTCCGGAATCCTCATGTCCCCCGGGCCGGGTGACCCTCAGTTACTGGACTACCTGACCAACAATGTCCAGAAGCTGTTGGGCCGGGTGCCGATGATGGGCATCTGCCTGGGCCATCAATTGATCGCCCGCGCCTTGGGGGCCAAGACCTACAAATTGAAGTTTGGACACCGGGGCGCCAACCATCCGGTGAAGGACCTGGAGACCGGGCGGGTCTACATAACGGCCCAGAATCATGGTTACGCCGTCGATGCCGACTCGCTGCCGGCGGGACTGGAGGTCTCGCTGCTCAACCTGAACGACAACACCGTTGAAGGACTGTCCCATCGGGACCTGCCGCTGTTCAGCATCCAATACCATTCCGAGGCTTCCCCCGGGCCTAGAGATAGCGAATACATTTTCGACAAGTTCTTGACAATGATCGCGGAATTCGAAGCTGAAAAGCGGTAAACATAACGTATGATGCCAAAAGTGCTCTATCTGGTACCCAAATTGTAATTGAATATCGACCCATCTTTCCTCTAGTGTTTTAGCATTCCCATTTTCTCGGGTGCATTATTCGGAGGTTTAGATGTCTTCTTTCAGCATGGTATTGGTTGAGCAAGGGATTGAGATGGAGCTCCCCACCAGCATGTCGAATGCTCTGGGGTTGTTGGACCAGATGGTGCCCACTTTCAGCTGTCAGCGGTACGGCTATCAAGTGGGAGCGGTGAACCGGGCCCAACTGGGCAGCAGTTGGGGTCTGTGGGTAAAACTGGTCGATCTGGAGACCAGGGAAGTCCTTGAGGACCCGGTGGGCTGTGTGGAGCTGGAAAAAATTGACGACGACCGGGTTAATTTCCGAGTCCCGGCTCGGGCCGAGCAGGACTATCCCGGCATGACCAAGCTGGACTGGGATGGGCAACTCTACGGGTCGTTCATCTTCCAGATGCTAAACTTGCTGCATGAACGGAAGCTGATCGAGCTTCCCGGGGTGTTGCCAAGAATCTGAATCGGCAGGCCTGGGTGAGGCCGTTTCACCTGAGGAGATAGGTACACCGTGGTTGATGGCGCCGTGAGCGATGGGATAAACAAGCCGGAAAAGGTTCTGGTTATTGGTTCCGGCCCGATCATTATTGGACAAGCCGCCGAATTCGACTACGCCGGTACCCAAGCCTGCAAAGCCCTCCGAGAAGAGGGGGTCTACACCGTTCTGGTCAACTCCAATCCGGCTACCATTATGACCGACCGGGACGTTGCTGACAGCGTTTACATTGAGCCGCTGACTGTAGAAGTGCTGGAGCGCGTAATTCAGCGGGAGCGGCCCGACGGAATACTGCCCACCTTTGGCGGCCAAACCGGCCTGAACCTGGCAGTGGCTCTGGCCGACGCCGGTGTGCTAGACAAATACAATGTCCGTCTTTTGGGCACGTCACTGGATACTATCCGCAAAGCCGAAGACCGGGACCTTTTCCGCAAATTCCTCCACGATATCGGTGAGCCGGAACCTCCCAACGCCTCGGTGTCCACCATAGAAGAAGCTCGTTCTTTTGGCCTGGAAATGGGCCTGCCCCTGGTGGTGCGTCCGGCCTACACCCTGGGCGGCAGCGGGGGCGGCATCGCCAATACCTGGGACGAGTTTGAGTCCATCGTCCAGCAAGGGCTTTCCATGAGCCCCATTTCCCAAGTCTTGTTGGAGCGCTCCCTGGTTGGCTGGAAAGAGGTGGAATACGAGGTCATCCGGGACGGCGCCGATAACTGCATCACCGTGTGCAACATGGAAAACCTGGACCCAATGGGCGCTCACACCGGCGACAGCATTGTGGTGGCTCCCAGCCAGACCTTAACCGATAAAGAGTACCAGATGCTGCGCAGCGCCAGCCTGAGAATTATCAGAGGGCTGGGCATTGAAGGCGGCTGCAATGTTCAGCTTGCCCTGCGCCCTCATCCCAAAGTCGAGGAAGCGCTCTCCTTCGATTGGAAGCCGGAATCACCCTACTACGTCATTGAGGTAAATCCTCGGGTCAGCCGAAGCTCAGCCCTGGCCAGCAAGGCCACCGGCTATCCCATCGCCCGCGTCGCAGCTAAGATCGCCGTGGGCAAGCGGCTGGACGAAATCGCCAATGCCGTCACCGGCCAGACCGGCGCGGCCTTCGAACCGGCACTGGACTACTGCGTGGTCAAGATTCCCCGCTGGCCCTTCGACAAATTTCCCCACGGCGACCGCCGTATAACCACCCAGATGAAGGCCACCGGCGAGGTTATGGCCATCGAGCGGTCCTTTGAAGCAGCCCTGCAGAAAGCCACCCGCTCCCTGGAGCTGGGCAACCGCACCCTGTTATGGGAAGACCCCAGCTGGCGAGGGTCTGAGCCCGGGCAAATCGACCTTGATAAGCTGCCGTTGTTTCCCAACGATCTACGCCTATGGGCAATAACCGCCGCCCTGCGCCGCAACGTGTCTAAGGACACCCTGGTGCAAAAGAGCTTCATCGATCCCTGGTTCATCAGCGCGCTGGAGCGTATCGTGAACATGGAGCACCAGCTTTTATCGGAAAGCCTGACGCCGGAATTGCTGTTGAAGGCCAAACGGCTGGGATTTTCCGACGAACAGGTCGGCACTCTGGCCGATATGCTGCCGGAGCAGGTGCGAAACCTGCGCAAAAGCTGGAACCTGAGGCCGGTGTACAAAATGGTGGATACCTGCGCCGCCGAGTTTGAAGCGATAACACCCTATTACTACAGCACCTATGACCAGGAAAACGAGGCGGAGCCGCTGCCCGGGCCAAAGGCGGTGGTCATCGGCAGCGGACCAATTCGCATCGGCCAGGGCATTGAGTTCGACTATTGCAGCGTTCACGCCGCCTGGGCGCTATCCGAGGCCGGTGTCAGCAGCATCATGATCAATTCCAACCCAGAGACGGTATCCACCGACTTCGACACCAGCGACCGGCTTTACTTTGAGCCGCTGGATGAAGAGTCGGTCCGGGATATCATCGACAACGAGACCGTGAACGACCAGCCGCCGCCCTCGGTGGTGCAATTTGGCGGTCAAACCGCCATCAACCTGTCTCAGTCCCTGGCCCGGTGTGGATTACCCATTTTGGGTTCCAGCGCCGAGACCATCGACATCGCGTCGGATCGGCACAAATTTGAGGAGTTTCTGTCCCGCCAGGGCATACCTCAACCGCCGGGGGCCGCCGTAACGTCGGTTGCGGAAGCGCTACAAATTGCCCAGAACATTGGCTATCCGGTGGTGGTTCGCCCCAGCTACGTGTTGGGTGGCCGGGCCATGGAGATTGTGCAAAACGCCACCGAGTTGATCCGGTACCTGACCATAGCCACCGAAGTTTCGCCGGATAAACGGGTGCTGGTGGACCATTACATGGAGGGCAAAGAGTGCGAGGTTGACGCAATTTGCGACGGAGAGCAGGTGCTGATACCCGGCTTGATGGAGCATATTGAGCGCGCTGGAGTACACAGTGGAGATTCGCTGGCAATCTACCCCAGTCAGAACCTGTCCGACGAAGAAGTGGCAACCATCGTTGACTACACCACCCGCATCGGCCTGGCCTTGGGCGTTCGTGGTTTGATGAACATTCAGTTTGTGATTCAGGGGGGCAGCGTCTACCGCAGTCCGCACCTGCAAACCGAGCCTGCCGAATCCACCTCGGTCTACATCATTGAGGTCAACCCTCGGGGAAGCCGCACCATTCCGTTCATATCCAAGGTTACTGGGGTGCCCATGGCCAAAATAGCCACGCAAGTGATGCTGGGCAAGACCTTGCGAGAACTGGGTTATCCGGGAGGTTTGTGGCCGCGGCAGAATCTGGTCGGGGTCAAGGCGCCGGTATTTTCCATGTCCAAATTGGTGGGAGTTGACTCGTACCTGGGGCCGGAGATGAAGTCAACCGGTGAAGTTATGGGCATTGACCTGGACTTTCCCAACGCCCTTTCCAAGGCCTTGCTGGCGGCTAACTTGAACCTGACCCGAGGCATGGGCGTTTTGCTAAGTATCGCCGACCGGAATAAGGCCGAGTCGCTGCCGCTGATCCGGCAGTTGCTGCGGGCCGATTGCCGCCTCTACGCCACCGAAGGAACCGCGGCGATGATCGATGCATTGGGACTACCGGTAACCATGATTACCAAGAAACTCAGGGAAGGTCATCCCAACGTGGTGGACGTTATCGAAGATGCCAGCGTCGGCGCGGTAATCAACACGATTTCGGAATCATCCCGGGTGCTGAGGGACGGCTTTGACATACGCCGCGCGGCATTGGAACGGCGAATCCCCTGCTTCACTTCGCTGGACACGGCTAGAGCCGCGGTGGAGAGCCTGCTGATGTCCCAGGGCAACTACAGCGTAAAACCAACCGTTGAGTATCTATCCAACTAGGCCCTAACATAATAAATATTCCTGTCTTTCTGAGGAGCGGAGCGACGAAGAATCTAAAGTCCTGCAGCGCAAAACCCTAAGCGAGAACATTAATCCTATACCTTAACGAATGGAGTTAGAATTCTCGGGCAGGACATATGACTCGAAAGGTTCTGATAGCAA